>JAWOGX010000200.1:0-5290 GCA_046496455.1 Bacteroidales bacterium
GATACTGTTTCCGGGCGATGGCCGGGAGCAGGACATACTGGCGGAGGTTTTCGGGGAGCCTGATCTCATTCTGTGGCCTGGGTGCCCTGCGCACCACACCGGAACGGGAGTGTGCAAGCCTGGTGGTGATGCGGAGCATCACCGGGATGCGGTACTTCTCGGAGAGGTCGAAACCGTAGATGACCATATCATACGCCTCCTGCTGATTCGAGGGTTCAAGCACCGGGATCATGGCGAATTTGCCGTAAAAGCGTGAATCCTGTTCGTTCTGCGATGAGTGCATCGAAGGGTCATCGGCGGCCACCACGATCATCCCGCCGTTGGCGCCGGTGATGGCTGAGTTGACAAAAGCATCGGCAGCGACGTTCAGACCCACATGCTTCATGGAGACCATACTCCTTTTTCCGGCATACGACATCCCGATGGAGGCCTCCATGGCTGTCTTCTCATTGGCTGCCCAGTTCGAACGGATCCCTTTCTCCTTCGCTTCCTTTGAATGCTGCACATATTCGGTGATCTCGGTTGATGGGGTGCCGGGATAGGCAAAGATGCCCGAGATCCCGGCATCGATCGCGGCCTGGGCTATCGCCTCATCGCCTAATAACATCATTTTCTGCATAATATCTCTCTTGTTATTGTTGAACTTCAGAAATTCGGTAAAGGGCAAAAATATAAATATATTTTTGAATAACTTGCATGAGATTTCAAGCCATGAACCTGTTAGCCCACGCATATCTTTCAGGCGATAACGAATACCTGCTTATCGGGAATTTTATCGCAGACCACATCAAAGGGAACAAGATCCAGCATTTTCCCCCCGAGGTAGTGAAGGGGATTCAGTTGCACCGGTTCATTGATAATTACACAGACCAGCACCCGCTTTTCAACAGGAGTTGCAACAGGCTCTATTCGAGATACCACAAATATTCCGGGGTGATCGTGGATATTTTGTATGACCATTTTCTGGCGCGCCGGTGGAGGCAATACCATGACATGCCCCTGAAGGCTTTCACGGAGCAATGCTATTCGGTATTGCTCCGGCATTACAACATCCTGCCACCGCGGACCAAAAGCCTCCTGCCCCATATCATGATGGAGAACTGGCTGCTGGCCTACTATCGTTTTGACGGGCTGGAGAGGAGTTTCCAGGGGATGTCGCGGCGGGTGAAGTACAACCCGGGTCTGGAGCACGCGGTGGAGGATCTTAAAAAGCATTACGATGGCTTTGAAACCGATTTCAGGGATTTCTTCCCCGATCTGATTAACGCTGTCAGTCTGAAGATTGCGGAACTTTCGGGGCTCCCGGTGGAGGTGAAGCCGAAGCCGAAAAGAAAGAGGCGTGCCCGCCGGTTTCTGGAGAAGCTTCGGCGGAGAGGGTCATCCCCTTCTTCCACGGAAGTGGAGTGAGTCGCCCCATTCGCCATAACCGATCTCGTCACCTGCCAGCTTGATCCTCGCTTCCAGGCAGTTCTTGCACTCGTCGGCCTCTTCGTCAACACAGGGCTTGTCATCGTACAGCAGATAGCCTTCGCGGTACCGGACGGGGGTAAGGTTTGGCATGATGACATTGGCGCCCACCTTCAGCGCCTTTTCCCTGCCTATGGGGTCGATGGCCTGCATGGCGGTGGTGGCGGCGATGTTGATGTCGGGCATCATGATGCGCAGCAACGCTATCATCTTCATCGTGAGGTTGAACCGTTCGATGCGCGGCATAAGCTGGCTGCGGTGCTCCCAGAGCGGAGTGTCCTCGTGCTCGATATAGGGCCCCATCCCGGCCATGTCGATGTCAATATCCCGAAAAAACAACAGGTCATCAGCAAGGTTCTCAATGGTTTGAAACGACAGCCCCATCATTACGACCGTTCCGACCTGGTAACCCACCCTGCGGAGGGCATGCAGGCATTCAATCCTGTCGGTGAAGGAGTGCAAGGCATCGTTGGGATGGAGGCGGCGGTACAGGACCTGGTCGGTCTCTTCGATCCGGAGCAGGTAACGGTGTGCCCCGGCTTCAAACCATGCCCGGTAGGTCTCTTCGCTCTGCTCCCCCAATGACAGGGTGACGTGCATCTCTCCATGGGTCTCCTTGTGAATCCTCTTCAGCAACGCAGTGATGGTATCCACATGCTTCCGGTCACTCCGCTCTCCCGCCTGGATCACCAGGGAAGCGAAGTTCTCCCGGTAGGCATACATCACCGCTTCCATTACCTCTGCCTCGGATAGGTAGTAGCGGTCCACCTTTTTGTTGCCCCTGCGGATGCCGCAGTAGTAGCAGTTCTTCGCACAGATATTGCTGAATTCGATCAACCCCCGGAACCAGACCTTGCGACCCACCACCTTCTCCTTGACTTCTGCAGCATGGCTGTAGATCAACTGCCGCTCCTTCTCGTCCGCTTGCAGCAGGATGACCAGGTCTTCGCGTGTAAAATGTTCCTTTTGCAATATATTGCCAACCTCGCTCATAGGGTCTGGTGTATTTTGTTTTTCTGATTGATAAACCACTATAATTATGATTTGTTTATAACTGCCGGGGGACGATTCTGATCTGCAGCCCCATTGAGAAGATAAATGGCTGATAGAAAAAGTCGAGCTGTTCCTTCATGGGCAATGATAACCCGAGTTGCATGGTCCCTTTCACGTATTTGTAACCCAGTTTGGCCGTAATGGCGGGTTCGATGAAAGGGGAAGCACGACGCACGCCGTCCTGCTGAAGGGTTAAAAATACAAATCTTGATGAGAAACTGAGTTCAGCCACATCGGTCACAAGACCGATGGATGGCTGGATGAAACCGCGGTAGTACCTCACATCGGCAAAGGAGACAAAAATCTGGTTGTCAAACTCTGCCTGGAGCAGCCCGCCGCCGCCGCCGCCATACACTTCAAACCGGCCTGCATTCCCGAGTTTCGTGAAGTATCCAGCACCAACTTCCCCGAACAGGTGCCTGTGGTAGTTGTTGGTGGAGTCTGAGGTGTAATCGCGGAAGCTGCCGTTGGCGATTACACCGATTTCGTCGGTGATGGCATAGGCAAACTGCGGATCGAAGCCTGAAATCCCTGTGTTGAATGTGGCTACCACTTCACCCTGTTGCCCAAGCATGGGTGTTGTGACTACATTGGGGACATAGGCCGGTGCGCAGGAGAAAATCAGCATGAGCAGGATTGCTGCCATGCCTGATGCGAGGTTGCTGAATGTTCTCATGATGTTGGTTTTGGGGATAAAGATAATGGAATCCGGGGAATTTGACCGGGATCTCTGTTGTGGGTGTTCAATTGGGAATTAGGAATTAGGAATTAGGACGCTGGAATCTGCCCTTCCCTTCGACAAGCTCAGGGTAAACTGGCTCAGGGACCGGCAATCTGCAAAAAAAAAGCCCCCGTTTATGGAGGCTTCCTGAAAAATATCTTATCGGATACTACTTCAGATACCCTTTTTTGTAGGCATCTTTCAGCATTGTGGTGATCCCTTTTTTGGTTACCATCCTGATGGCGTGTGCGGACACCCTCAATGTAATGTATGCATCCTCTTCCGGGATGTAAAACTTCTTCATCTGAAGGTTCGGGAGAAATCTTCTTCTGGTCTTATGGTGGGAGTGGGACACATGGTTCCCGGTCATCACTCGCTTTCCGGTTAATTCACAAACTCTTGACATTACACAAAGGTTTTAATGGTTCTTCTTCTGAAATCGGGGTGCAAAAATAGAATGTTTTTTCGATTAAAGCAAACTTGAGTAAAAAAAATTACAGGTTGGTTTCTTCGAGAAGGCCGTTCAGTTCCTGTGCTTTGTCTGGTTTGCCCAGTTTCTGGTAAGCTTCGGCCAGTGTGATGATGAGTCTTCGGATGATATCGAGGTTGGAAGCTGCTTCGATCCGGTCTTTCTGCACATCCACTTCGGCCAGTTTCAGAAAGAAGAGGAGCTCGCTCTGGGTCAGGGTGTTTCCGCGTGAGAAGGGGTTGATGTAGAAAAGCATCTTACCCTCTTCCTGATAACCCAGGAAGAAATAATCCTGCAGGTCCACCCCTGCGATGGGCACTCCGAGGCTGCGTGCCACGAGGATGTAAAGCATTCCGAGACTCAGGTGGTTTCCCCTTCCGGTGTCGATCACCATATTGATGTAGGAGCATTGCGGTGACTGGTAGTCACGTTTGTTGCCGTAAAATTCGTAGTCGTCGTAGAGTACGGAATTGATGATCCGGACCTTCTCCATCGGTGTCATGTGTTCCTTGATCCTGAGGTAGATATCCTGGGTGATAAAGCCCAGTTTGCGGATGATATGCTCCTCTTTGAGTTCGGGATACTGGTATTTGGCGATGATGAGGGCGCCGAGCAGGAGGTTGTCCTGCCCTACGGTCACCCAACGTGCAAGTTTTGCCCTGGTATTGGTGTAGTGGATAAGGTGAACAACCTTGCGGATGCGGTCCTGCATCAGCTTGTCATCACTCCTGGCACCGGCTTCTTCGAGGAACGGTAGCATGATGGTGCCTCTGCGGATGATCTCCTGTTCCACATTGCTGAAGATTTCCGGGTCGGGATCATCAAGCAGGCTGATCAGGGATTTGATTTCCTGTATATTTTCGATTGATTCCACTGGTTTTGGGTCTGAAGAGCGATCAAAGGTACGAAAAAGATCAGGTTTTCTGTCAGCCCCGGGTCAGGTTATTGAGCACTTTTTCGGCCAGGGCGGTCATGGCAGGCTGGTAATCACGCAGGAACTCTTTGCGTTTTCGGTTGGCGACCACGAGGCAAATGGTCAGGGTTTTGTGTCCGAGGGTTCTTCCTAGGGCGTAGAGGGCGGAGGTCTCCATCTCGTAATTGAGCACCTTCCTGTTGTTGAAGCGAAAGGCGGCAATTTGGCTGTTGAGGTCGGGCCAGGCGAGGGGAATGGCAGCCAATCTGCCCTGGGGAGCGTAGAATCCGGGTGCGGTGATTGTGAATCCGTTGTGGTCAGCGATGGCGAGCCTGTTGGCCAGGGCGAAGGAGCATCCTGCGATATAGGGTGTCGGGAGTTCTGCCGGCCAGGCGGTGTCGCGGATAAAGGCGGAAGCGGCTTTCGTGTCCAGAACACTCCTGGTGTCCCGATAATAGTGGAAGAGGCCGTCGATGCCAATGCCGTATTCAGCCATCACCGTGCTGCCCGGGGCAATCTCCTCCTGGAGCGCCCCGGAGGTGCCGAGCCGCACGAGGTTGAAGCTGCGGTTGCCCGTAAACAAGCCCTTTGATGGGTCGTAATTCGCCGCAATATGCAGCTCGTTAACCACAATGTCGATATTGTCCACGCCGATCCCGGTGGCCAG
>JAWOGX010000218.1:0-12959 GCA_046496455.1 Bacteroidales bacterium
CCGATTCCCATCATCACATAGAGGAGCATATTCCCCCATACAGGAAAGAGATCTGTTAAAATCAACACAAAAGGGAGGATATACATGGTAAGCATGGCAACAGTCTTAAGGATCATTCCCGGGGTGTGATTCCGCGAGAGCCCTGTTCTTGCAAAATACTCATTCACCCTTTGCTTCAACACCCTTGAAAACTCTGCATCGCTGGTTTTATCGAAAGTTATGACACCACTCATAATACTCGTAATTAATCATTTAGAAATACGAAACCAGAGTAAATACTCAAATATAAAAGTATATCAATATCCCATAACTTTTCAAAAATCAAAAAAGATTTCCTAAAAAGATATACAATAAAGTATATATGTCACTTTCGGGATAATGGATTTATGCATGTTAATTAATTTATTTTTTTGTTAAATCGCTTGATTTCCCCACGACAATCGATTACTTTTGAAAATCAAACTTCATGTTAACTCTTATCATTCCGAAAGTACAAATAAGCAATCCTGATCAGAACTGTCAATCATTCTGACTCATGCTTTCTTTGTATTGCAACTGCTGGGTTTTCACTGTTTTTATTAATTATTCAAGCACCAGGAACCTAACCATTTTGCCATGCCTCCACAACTGGTAAGCCTCAGGTTTGAAGACCTGCTCACAGCCACAGGGTTGATGCAGCTTAAAAGTCAGGCAGAACAGATCATCAATGACCCACAGTCGTCAGCAGAGCTGGTCTTTGAACAGTTGCGCGAACAGGCCACAAACCAGGGATGGCGGATTCCTGTGGCTGTCCGTGCGATTACAAACCAGGTTGAGATCCTCTGGACACCACCGGCACCAGGAAACCCCGGGGCAGACTTCGACATAACCGGCCTTCTTTCGAAGCTGAAGACTTTAAGGATTCTGATCAACCAGGCGGGGACGGCATTGGATGAGTTACAGATGGAACTTGAGAGTGAGTTAGTGGCTTTCCGTGATGCAGTTACACAACAGGCGGCAAAAATTCCATTCCGGATCTCGGTGGAGGATTTGGGTGGGTCAAAGCAATTCAGGGTGGAGCAGGACACCACGATGCCGCCTCCGCAGGCAACCTTCGGCGGGCTTACCGCCACCCTGCGAAACAGCCTGCTCACCTTTACCTCTGCCAATATCACTGCACTTGAGCTTGATGCAGAGCTTGCGTTTCCGCATATGCTTAACGCCGCGGGCACAGGCCCTGCAACAGCAACCATCCGTTTCACACACAGCGGCAACAGGTTCACCGCGGACGCCACCAACCTTCCCGTGGCATCTATGAACGGCTTCGCCGTTACCCTTGAGGCTCTCCATCTCATTGCAGAAGCGGGGAATGTGCTGCCGGGAAGCACCGGTAACGGAAAAATATCACTGGATTTTCTTGATCCGGATGTCTCCGGTCCTGCAGAAATTGATATATCAGTCGCATTCGGAAGCGGCGGCATGATCACCTATGAAGCACAAAACCCTGAAGGGAAAGCCCTGAGAAAAGGGCCTGTCCATATGCGGTTCAGCACTATCCGGGTGGTAACGCAGCCATCCTCTCCCACGGCGGTGACCATCTCCGGGCTTTTCAGCCTGGATGGGGTGAACAGACCTGACGGCACCCCGGTGGAAACCACCTTTGATATGTCGTATGATGGCACCCTGTATCAGTTTGAAGGTCGTGATTTCATCCCGGCCCCGGTCGGTTTTGGCACCGTCACCCTGCACAGGGCGAGACTTCACATTGACGCATCCTCAGGCAATGTGGCTGTTTCAGAATGGCTTGGCAACATCAGTTTCCCATGGTTCGACCAGGGGAGCCTCGATTTTGAAGTGCAGTTTGACAATACTGCCAACACCCTCACAATCCATGTCGCAAACCATGGCGACACCCCACTGGCCCACGGAGATATTTCCCTTGTCATTAAACCTTTTTCCATGACCTTCCGGAATGGCTCCCTGGATGACATCACCGGAAATGGCCTCCTGACACTCCCCGCCATTGCGGGCACACAGCCCATGGAAGCGGAGCTTCTCTACACAAAGCAAGGCTCCAACAACACGCTGTTGATTCGCGTTCAGCATTTCCACACCCCAAAACTGGCCGGTTGCGAAATCGTTTTTGCCAAAACAGAGTTCCTGTTCAACAATGGTGTTTTCTCTTCCAGCAATATTGAAGGAAGGATAAGCCTTCCCAATGTTACCGGCGGTAACGGTGTTGGCTTCCTGATGGACATCACACAAAACGGCCATGAGATCACCTTTGCGCTGAACCCTGCATCAGCACCGCACATCCTGGAATTCGGACCAGTACTATTCAATATTGACATTCTCGACATCAGGATCCTCAACAGTCAGCTCACAAGTCTTACAGGGTCAGGCACTATGCAGCTCCCCTCGGTTCAGGACCCGTTTGGGGCAAGTTTTACCTACCAGGCTTCCTCCAACCCGCCACAGTACGAGTTTGTCATCACAGGACTCAAGACATCGGTTGGCAGTTTCGAACTGGAGGTGCTGAATTTCCATCTGACCACCCTTGCCGGTCATCCGTTCCAGGTGGTTTCTGACGGGCGCCTGTGGCTGCCGGTTTTCACGGGCGGCACCGGGCTCGCCTACGATTTCACCATCAGCAATAACACCACCTACCGCATCAAGACCACGGGCGGTGCCGACATGATTGCCTTTGGCGGGTTCAACCTCTCTGATGCCGATTTTGAGATTGATGTCTCAGGTGGTGTCATCCAAAGCTACAACGGCTCTGCCAAATTGCAGATACCGGGCTTGCCGTCGGCGATACAGATGGAGGTACAATACGACAGGCAGAGCAAAACCCACCGGATCACGCTCACTGCACCACTTACCGGCATCCCATTTTTCGGTGGCAGCATTGACATTGATACCTTTATGCTCGAACTTGTTCAGAGTGCATTCAGCCAGGGCAGTTCCGCAGGGAAACTCAAGCTTCCCGGCACAACCGGCCCCAGCGGCCTTACCTATGCCATTGCCGTGAACAATCAGGGCGACTACGACCTGATGGTTTCGGGCAACAATGAGAGGTTGAACCTCAGGGTGCTTGAACTTGAGATCCCAACACCCGGCTTCGTGATGGAGATCAGGAGCGGAAACCTGCATAGGGCAAACGGCTCCGGCAGGCTTATTTTCCCGGGCATGGTCCCCGTATCGCCTTTTAATGTCAGCTTTGACATTACGGCATCGGGATCACCGGTTGTCTATGCATGGCGTGTGCAGCTCACTGATGCTGAGGCAACCCTGGCCGGGTTCCGTCTTGGCTTTGCGTTGATTGACATAGCGACCGACTCGGCAGGCACCTTCACTGCGAACATCAATGGAAAACTGCATCTGCCGGTTTTTACCGACGGAACCGGACTCGATTTTGGCGTGGAAATACCCGGGAACGACACCTACCGCATCGTGGTAAGCCAGACCACAGGCAAAGTGGTTTTCGGCGGATTTGAGTTGTCTGATGTGGACATCGCACTGCTGGTCACCCAGGGTGTATTGCAGGATTTCACCGGGAGCGCCAGGATGCAGATACCGGGATTCAATTCACCTGTGGATGTTGCTGTCGGTTACAGGAAGCAGAATGTGGCCGGCAAGCAGGAGCTGTCGATAGCGTTGCCGGCAGGGACCCCGGAGATGCCCTTATTTGGCGGCTCCATCCGTACAGAAGAGTTTGCCCTTACCCTTCTTGACGGGCAATTCGGTTCGTGCAACGGAAAAGGGACGTTCAAACTTCCCGGTGCCGTGGGCAGCGGCGGCATCAATTTCACTTTTGACATGGCTGATGCCGACGCAGGCAGGAGTTACAGGCTACAGCTCGACAGCAACCCTACGCAGCCGGCCATCCTCGATTTTCATGCAATAAAACTGCAGGTCGACAGCTTCCTGCTGGAAGTGCAGAACAGCCGGTTTCACCGCATTCAGGCGGCAGGGGGGATCGGGATCAGTGCACTGTCAGACTCCAGCCTCAGTTTCACCCTGCTTGCTGCGGCACCAGCCAATCCGGCAGACCCGATCGACTACACCATCACCGGCACGGGGCAGGCCGGAATTGGCGGGTTCAGCCTGAATTTCGCAAACATCACCATTCACTCACAGGCAGGAAGCTTTGCGGCCTCGGCACAGGGGCAGCTTACACTTCCGGTGTTCAACAACGGCTCTCTTGCCTTTGAGGTGGCATTCAGCAATTCGGGCAAGGATTACGACATTGTGGTCAGCAACAACACCCAGGAGCTCACTTTTGGCTCCTTTGGACTTACCCTCAAGGGACTGACACTCAGGGTACGCAACGACAAGCTCGACCACCTTGCCATCACTGAAGCCACACTCCGGATTCCCGGCATGACCACGCCGGTTGCCGTGAATGCTGTTTACCAGCAGCGTGACAGTCAGGGTCGCGAATCCCTGCTGATAGAACTTGCAGCACCAGTTTCAGCCGACTTCGCCGGTGGGAATATCACGATCCACGATGACTTCAGCCTGCTGATCCTCAATGGCAACTTCGAAAGTTGCGGGGCATCAGGCCGGTTTCGCTTGCCAGGAAGCACCTCTCCCTCCACAGAAGGGATCAGTTTCAGCATGCAGATTGAAAACGGTGGAAACCGTTTCACCCTGCAGATGAGCGGCAACCCACAGGACAATCTGCTCTCCTTTGGCCCCGTTGGACTTGAATTTTCATCATTCAGCCTCATTTATGACAACAACCGGATCGAACTTGTATCCGGAAGCGGGAGCCTCAGGCTGCCGGGATTCAACGATCCAGTGGCTTTTTCCATTTCCATCGATCAGGCAGGCAATACCCAAAGGTTCAGGCTGCTTGTCCAGAATGCAGACATTGAACTGAGCGATTTCCGTATCCATTTTACTGAAATTGAGCTGATCAGCGCTGAGCCCGACTTCTCATTCTCCTCTTCGGGGCAGGTTTCACTTCCTGTGTTCGACGATGGCCAGATGGATTTTGAACTCCTGGTGGGCAGTGGTGACAACTATGGTTTCAACATCAGGGGTACCGGCACTACCGTCACTGCCGGGCCGCTGGAGCTTTCCGACTTCATGCTCGACATGCAGGTGAGCAATGGCGGGATCAGCAATGCAGCTGGCTCTGGCAGGATTAAAGTTGCAGACTTCACCCCGGATCCGGTAAATATTGGAGTAACCTACAGCCATGATGCCGTAGCCAACCTCCGTGATTTCATCCTGCACGCCGACAGTGTGGGTGCCACTTTCGACCTGAACATCCTCGCCCTTACACTCAACCTGGTCCATATCCACATCAGGAACGGTGCGCTGCAGGAAGGGAGGCTGGCGGGATCGGTGACCATTCCTGCTTTCTCAGGCCCGGCGGTTGAGTTCGCACTCGCCTATGAACACACGCCTCCTGCTTACGAAGTCCTGATCAGTTCAACCGGTCCGCTTACTGCCGGGGTGCTCACCCTGAACCAGGTCAGATTCCACTACAAGAAGCTTTCGAACGGAACCACCCAGTTCTCCGGCACCGCTGAACTTATGTTCCCGGGCACCACCACACCGGCAGGCGTTACCGTTGCCTATGCTGCCAACCGGCTCTCTTTCGCCGCATCCAACCCGCCTCCCATCAACATCGGCGGTTTTTCGCTCACTTTCTCTTCCATAGGTTTTGCCCTGGAGAAGAACCCATCCACAGGAAACACTGCGCTCACCGACCTGAACTTTGCCGGGATCATGACCATACCCGCCTGCGAACCGGGTTTCAACACCCTCGGATTCCTTTTCGACATGACCGGAAGCGGGAACCAGTACAGGATCATGCTCAACCCCGGTGCACCGCCCACCACACTCAAACTCGGGCCGGTCGCACTCTCCCTCAACACCTTTGAACTCAGTGTTGAAAACGGTGCTGTTAAAACCTTATCAGGCAGTGCAGGACTGAAGATGGAAGGCCTGGACAATGCCGCCGGCGATGCCCCGGCAGACATTGCAGTACTGTTCGGATATGATGCCGGTGCATCCAGATACACCATCGGCCTTGACACACCCCCGGGTGGCTCCTTCGACATTACGATCGGTGGTTTCACGCTGAAGATCAGGAGCCTGCAGCTCAACTTCAGCGCCACAACCCTCCAATACCCTTTCTCCTTCAGCGGAGGACTGGTGATTCCCGGTTTACAGGACAACCAGGGGCAACCTGCTTCGGTTGACGTTACGGTGCAGGTGAACAGTGGCGGGAACTTCACGGTCATCACGGCATCCGATGCCACGTTTGTGTTTGGCAACCTGAAGGTTTCAGAAATCTCCGTAGCCATTGAGAAGAATGCCGGCAAGCTCCGGGTAGCGGTCTCCGGGAAGCTCACCATCGACGGTCTTGGAGGTGAATCGAGGAGTATCGATGTGGACATTGAGATCATGGATGATGGCACATTCAGGATCAAAGGGGAGACTACTCCGGCGATCAAACTGCTGGACATCCCCTCTGCAATCAGGCTCTACCTGAGCATGATAGAGCTAAGCAGGAAGAGTGGGCAATGGAGTTTTGCCATGGGGGGACAGATCCAGAACCTCATTGTGATTCCCGGCATGGATAATTTACTCCCCAGCGAATTGAACCTGAGGAACCTTCATTTCGGTGACGAGTTCGACCTTGACCTGGGCGTGAAATGGCCATCGGGGTTGAGCATCAACCTGGGCGGTGATGGGGGTGGTGATGTTTCGGTGCCGGTGAACGGCAAATTCGGGGATGCCATTTCGCTGGATGCCCTGAAGATCTCTTACGGCAATTTCTCCGCACCCAGCGTCCCGATAAAATTCATGTTCATGGGTGCCACGCTGAAACTTGGGCCGGTGGCTGCCACAGTGGATGGTTTGGGGCTTGGGGTGACCCTGGCGAAGAGGGATCCTTACACCAACCCCGGAAACTTCGGCGTCGTCCAGATTGACATGGAGTTCCTGCCACCCGCTGGTTTGGGGATTTCACTGGACACACCGGTATTTACAGGGGGCGGCTATCTTTTCTACGACAAGCCGAAAGGGGAATACGCCGGTGCGGTCGAGCTCTCCTTCAAGGGGATGTTTGCCATTTCTGCCATTGCCGTGATCAACAGCAAGATGCCGGACGGGCAGCCGGGTACCAGCGTACTTTTCATCCTCTCGGTAGAATTTAGCCCGGGAATCTCACTCGGATTTGGCTTTTTCCTGAGCGGACTGGGTGGCATGATCGGCATCCACCGCACCATGCAGGTGGAAAAACTGCGCGAAGGGGTCAGGAGCGGTACCATCAAAAACATCCTCTTTCCCCAGAACATCATTGCGAACATCAGCAAAATCATCAGTGACATCAAGGAGGTGTTCCCGGTGAAGCGCGACCAGTTCATCATCGGGCCAATGGCAGCGATTACCTGGGGTGTCCCGACCATTATGCGGCTTGATCTGGGACTTGCCATAGAATTTGCCAGTCCGGTTCGGTTCGGCATTCTTGGCGTGCTGCGTGTCATCCTTCCCGATGAAAAGGCAGCCCTCATCAAGATCCAGATTGCATTCCTGGGGATGATCGACTTTGAAAAGCAGATGCTGAGTTTCGACGCAAGCCTTTTCGATTCCAAAATCCTGACATTTGGCCTGGAAGGGGATATGGCTTTGCGGCTCAGCTGGGGCAAGGAGAAGGACTTTGTGCTTTCCGTCGGGGGGTTCCATCCCAGTTACAATCCTCCTGCCCACCTCAATATTCCGAAGATGAGGAAGCTTACCGTCAAGATCCTCACCGGGAACCCCAGGCTCACCCTCACCAGTTATTTCGCTGTCACCACCAATACAGTGCAGTTTGGCGCCGGGATCGACTTCTACTTCGGGATATCCAAGTTCAAGATTATCGGGGAATTTGGTTTTGACGTGCTATTCCAGTTCTCCCCGTTCAGGTTTATTGCTGATGCCTATGCCAGGCTGGCCGTCAAACTCGGAAGCGCCACACTGCTGGGTATCTCCCTGGAATTTTCGCTGGAAGGTCCTACACCGTGGAGAGCAAAAGGGACAGCCAAATTCACCATCCTCTTCATCACCATTAAGGTTAAGTTTGACAAGACCTGGGGCGAAAAGAAGAACACGATGCTGCCTGATATTGCAGTACTCCCATTGTTGCTTGAAGCACTCAACGAACGCAGGAACTGGCGCAGCATCTCCCAGGCACACGGGGTGCCCGGCGTCAGGATGAAGGCAACAGAATCATCCGAAGAGCTGATCCTCACGCCCAACGGGGTGATCGAGATCAGCCAGAAGATCGTACCCCTGAATACCGGGATCAGCAAATTCGGGCAATACAATCCTGCCGACTTTACAAAATTCGAGATCTCCCAGACCAGCATCGGCAACGCCTCTACGGGTCCTGTGCAATACATCACAGATGTTTTCGCCCCTGCCAATTACCTGATGGTCAATGACAAGGAGAAATTGCAGCTCCCATCCTTCGAAAAGCAGGCCGCCGGGGTACAGATCAAAGGTTCAGGCGATATGCTGAAGGTCGGTGCAGGTGTCAACAGGCAGGTAACCTACGAGCAAAGCCTGGAAGACAAGGACTACCAGGGGAAGCTGGGGTTGAACGCCAATGCATTGCTTGGTGCACGGGAATCTGCCTTTATGATGACCCACGGTGCCATCAGGAGATCACCCTTCTCAAACAGAAAGCAACTTTTTGTCAATAATTCAAAAGTCAGGATCAACGCACCAACCTACGCTGTGGTAAATACAGACAACCTCACCCAGGCAGGTGCCGGATATGCCAGCTACATGCAAGCCTACGAAGCAATGCAGACATCCGGTGATGACATGCAGATAGTTCCTGTTGATATCATTTAAACAACAAAAGCTATGTCGGACACATTAGCGAAATATTCATTCCTCCCCTTTGTCAGACTGGGGTTGGGCAATCAGATCACCGAACAGGACACCCTGGGGGCATCCCCACACGGCAACGTCCTGGAACGGCCTGAAGTGCAGGTGTCGATAAACGTGAAGGCCACTGCCGGGGCGACGGAGAAGAACGAACCTGTATCAAGGATTGTGAAAATCGAAGGTCCGGGGGATGTACTGGGAATCCAGGCGAACCAGATCATCAGGGTTCATCCTGCCAGGGGGGTTGACAACTTCGAAATCAACAACCTTGTTTATATTGAGTTTTACGAAGAAGATTTTCCGTGGCGGTTCTCCCCCGCCAGTCCATCCGGCAACAACCTGCGTCCATGGCTTGCGGTATTGGTTTTAAAAACCGATTAATTTACCCGGAACACGCAGGGGGGCACTCCTACCCCGCTTATCCGGATCAAGCCGGAGGCGTTGCAGGCAGTATTCTACCCCCAGACCGAGCTGCATTATTTTGCCCATGTCCATGTGCTGGAAACCCTTTCCGACAACATCACCAATGCAGGCACAGCTGCCGGCGAGATCAACGCCACCGTGGCTAAGAATCCTGACCTGGCGCTGTCACGGATCATCTGTCCGAGGAGGCTCCAGGCAGATACCGAATACCACGTTTTCCTGGTTCCATCGTATGAAACCGGTCGTCTGGCAGGCATGGGGCAACCCACTGCAGAAATCATTGCACAGCAGCCATCCTGGAACCGTGACAACCTGGGCAACAGCCCCATGGATATGCCATACTATCACACATGGAGTTTCAAAACCGGTTCAAAAGGGGATTTTGAAGAGCTGGTGATGGACCTGAAGGTGCGCACTTTCCCGGGCAACACCGGCCGTGAAATGGATTTGTCCGATCCCGGTTATGGCATAAAACCCACAGGCAACGATGCCGTAGCGCTGGTGGAGGGTGCCATACAATCCCAAACGCACAACACACCTCCCTGGCCCCTGACTGAGCAGGCGCTGCAGCAGCAACTGAAAGAGATCCTCAACCTCGGTCATACGCTGCAAACCACCCTCCCATCAGTACCGTCGGGGAATTTTTACTCCCCGAATGTAGTGAGCGACCCTATTATCACCCCTCCGATCTACGGGAAATGGCATGCCTTTACCGATGCGCTGACCAACAAAACAGACTGGGTACATCAGCTCAACCTTCACCCTTCGCACAGGGCAGCGGCCGGACTGGGAACACGGGTCATCCAGGAGCACCAGGAAGAGTTCATGGAGATGGCCTGGAACCAGATCGGGCCGATCAATGAGGCGAACCAGCGCATCATCGAGAACGAGGCGGTCAGTCGTACAACGGACAGGCTATTCAGGAAGAACCTGAAGAAAATGAACCAGTTGACCCTGATGAATACGCTGGGCAACGCCATGGAGGTTTTGCAGGTCGGCAATCATGTCACTGCGAAGAAAAGCCTGAAGGATTCCAGGGTACCCACCGCTTTCAGGTCGGGAGCTTTCCTCAGGATTGCCAATAATTTCACGCAGACTGCGCTGATGACTTCCACAGGAACGGATGGCGCACCGGATGTCCTGGATGAATCACTCCTGTTGCGTTCTGATGCTGACGAAGGGACGACAGCCAGCGGTGTATCCGGAAGCACCCAGCCATCCACAGCCATCAGTGCAGCACCACGAAGAAAGGCGTTTGAGATACAGCTGGATCCATTGGGGGTGAAAAATGCGATCAATAACATCATCCAGAACCCTCCCCCATCGTTTATGACGACCCTTTCTGATGCCGTCGCTGCCAAATGGCCTTCCGTAACTACGGCTGCCGTGCTCCAGGCTTTGCCCGCAGACTATTCCAACAACCAGAAGGAGCGTGCGACAGAAATCCTCAACGCCATCAAAAAGAAGACATTCAATGACGGTGTGCTGACACTGGAAATTCAGGAGAATTTCTTTTATTTCCGTATCAATAAAAACTATGACCAGGGAGAATTCGCGGTTACGGGAGGCCCCAAAAACGGGATATCGACCGTTTGCTGGGTCAAGGAGGATATTGCACAGGAGCCGGTGCTTTTCCTATACAATGATATTCTGGAAGCACGGAAGGAGTTCGGACTCCGTTTCAGCACCTCATTCCTCAATCATGCAGGCACTGCAGCTGTTGCCTATGTCCAGCAACCGCGAATGGCCCTGAAAAGCGGTGAATTCTCGGCCAGGATATTGAACCGGTTCCGTCCGAGGGAGAATTTCTTCCGGAAAATAAGTGCCTTTATCGAGGCAGATGCGACCAACAAGGCTAAACCGCTGATGGCATATCCCAGGTTCCCGATTCCGGTGTATGACTACCTGAAAGAGATATCGCCCGATTACATCATCCCGAATATCAGTGATATCCCTGAAGACACCATCGCCATCATGAAACCCAACAAGGCATTTGTGGAGTCGTTCCTGGCCGGAATGAACCATGAGTTTTCCAGGGAACTGTTGTGGCGTGAGTTTCCGACCGATATGCGGGGGAGTTACTTCCGCCACTTCTGGGAGTACGACAATGACCCTTCGAATGAGATGCTTCCCCTGCCCGGAGAGACTGAGAAAGCCTTCAATGAGCGGGTCATTGCGTTCCAGGATGGTGCCGTGGATGTGCATGAACTCCACAAATGGAAAAACGGACTTGGGAGCAACCATAAAAGGGAGATCGGTCTGATCCTGCTGGTCAAGGGGGAACTTTTCCGGAAATACCCCGACACGATGGTTTACGCTCAAAAGGCGAAATTCGGATCAACCCCGGGCAAAAAACTACCGCGTGAACTTACCGATTACAACGACCCGGTGAATGTGAAATGGCCGATCATCACCGGGATGATTGAACCCAATGTCTATTTCTTCGGGTTTGATCTGTCGGAAACAGCCGCGAAAGGAAACACGACATCGCAGCCCGGCTGGTTCTTTGTTTTGCGGGAGCGCCCGGGGCAGATCAGCTTTGGCCTGGATGACCTTGACGGCAGCCTCGTGCCACCCACAGCATGGGAAAAGCTCACCTGGCAGCACCTGATCAACAATGCCAGCTCGACGCCTCCGTTCCTCAAAATCCAGGGCGCCTCCTTCACGCCAAAGATCCTCGAAAATGTGGAATGGGGCGTTTCCAGCGCAAACACAGCCTACATCCTTTACCAGAACCCCGTTCTTTACGCAAAACATGCATCAGTATTCCTTAAATCAGAATAACCATGACTGATCTTACCATAACCGCTTCGGCTTACCAGGACCCCCTGTTCAATCAGCTTCGCCAGAAAGTCGCAGGATGCAGTGACCACTACCCGGTACTCCTGCTTCCGGTTCGCCTTGAGACCCGTTTTAAAAAGGTGACCAGGTATGTGAATGTGGCCAACCCCAACATCTCCAGATTCGACGACCTGATCACCAGGCTCTGGAAGCTGATCTACGATCTGCACCTGCTGAACCGCACCCCTGATAAACAGAATGCCACAACGCTTAAACAAGCACTTGAGAAAACACTTACCGAATTCTCAAAGTTTCCCGGTTTCTTAAAAAACATCAAAGAACTTGAATCCTCTGACAGGGATATCCTCAGGGATTCCCTGGATGATCTTCAAACAGAATTGAAGAGCAAGCTCTTTGGAAAGTACGGCTCCCTGAAGAAACTCCTGGAGGACCTGGCAGTGTTGCACACAGGCATGGTGGACGGAACAGGGGCAATCCCATCCCCTGCCATTTCGCCTTTTCAGCCAGGATGGGATGCGTTGGCTGAACTTGTGAAGCTGGAGAATGCCATGGCAGCCATCTATGGGGCAAACAACATCTCAGCAAAACATCTGGATGCCACGCTAGCGGTTATTGACAATTCCATTCAGCAGTTCACGGAGATCGTCGAAAAGCCTGATTTCCTGGCCAATGAGGTAACCATCGGGCATATTCAGGGCAAAATATCCTACATCAAAAGATCACAGAAAAACTCCCCGGTACGCCTCACAGATTTCAAAAAAACCTATTCGGGCACCATTGACCTGGTGAGCCGGGAATATCTTTTACGGAACCAGATCAATGACCTGAAATCGAGGATAGACGATGATTATGTGCCG
>JAWOGX010000019.1:0-12897 GCA_046496455.1 Bacteroidales bacterium
CTTGTATATTTCGGGCATTCACTATCCCGGGGCAACGAAGCTTGCTTCTGCGAGGCTGCTTCTGGCGCTGCTCGTGTTTATTGCCACCTTCCTGATTCCTTCCGTCATGGTGTGGATGATGAAGAGCACAGGTTTTGTGAGTTCATTCCAGATGCCCCAACGGAGAGAGCGGACGCTTCCATTTCTCCTTACGGCCATTCTGTATTATGTTGCCTACCAATATTTCGGCAGATATAACCTCCCGGCAGAATATTCCCTTTTGTTGCTCGGGGCAACAGCCATGATCCTGGTGGCGATGTTTATCAATCTGAAATGGAAAATCAGTATCCACATGATGGGGATTGGCGGGGCGATAGGGGTACTGCATGGTATGGCGGTCTATTTTCCGCATTCGTTTCTTGTCCCCGTGGCAGTCGGATTTGCATTGGCAGGGCTTCTGGGCACTGCCCGCCTTACAAGCGGGTCACACCGCCCGGCAGAAGTGTATGTGGGTTTTCTGGTGGGCTATTTTTTGTTTCTGGTGCTTTTCTCATCGGTCCTCAGCCGGTAGCCGGATTGTTTTCCAGGATCACAGATCCAGGCTGGTCATCCCGAAAACCCGGGCAAAAGCTTGCTTCAGGTGGTGTTTTGCCTCTTCCATCGGGATTTCACGTCCCAGTTCCTGTTGCAGCGAAGTAACGGTCTTGTCGGTGAAGCCGCAGGGGTTGATGTGGTTGAAGTAGGCAAGATTGGTGTTGATGTTCAGCGCCAGTCCGTGCATGGAGACCCAACGGCTGGTGCGCACACCGATGGCGCATATTTTCCTTGCCCTGCCCGGGGTGTAGGGGTCGAGCCAGACACCTGTGGCGTGTTCGAGCCTGGAACCGTTGATGCCGTATTGTTTCAGCATGGTGATGACGGTTTCTTCCAGGAGGTGGATATACTCCCTGACTCCTCTCACAAACACATCGAGGTTGAGGATGGGATAGGCAACGATTTGCCCCGGCCCGTGGTAGGTGACATCGCCACCGCGGTTGATGGGTATGAACTCGGCATCGTTTGCCTGAAGCTGGACAGGGTTGATCAGGAGGTTGTCTTCCGAACCACTCTTCCCGAGGGTGTACACATGGGGATGTTCGCAGAAAAGGAGGTAGTTTGGGGCAACCTCTTTTTCCGAAGGGGGCAGGTTTCTGTTACCCATTTTGATGGAAACGATCGACTGAAATAGCTCCTCCTGGATATCCCAGGCCTCTTTGAACCGGATGAGGCCTAGATTCCGGAAAGATGTATCCCTCGCCTCTGGTGATGGTGGAAGGTTAATCGCAGACATGTCTTTCGGCGTGGTAGGATGAACGGACAAGGGGGGCACTCTCTACGAAGCGGAATCCTTTACTGCGGGCGATTCCGGCGTATTTTCCGAATTCATCATGGTGATAGTACTTTTCCACAGGGAGATGCCTGGAGGAGGGTTGGAGGTACTGCCCCAGGGTAATAATGGTACAGCCTGCTTCCAGCAGGTGATCCATCGTAAGGAGGATTTCCGCTTCGGTTTCCCCCAGTCCGAGCATGATCCCTGATTTCGTCCTGCACCCCTCATCGGCGATGATTCGGATGACATTGAGGCTGGTAAGGTAATTGGCTTTGTTTCTTACCTGGGGGGTGAGGCGTTCAACAGTTTCAAGGTTGTGTGAAATCACGTCGGGATGCTCATCAGTAATGAGCCTGATCCACTCATGGTTCCCGTCGAAATCGGGGATCAGCACTTCCAGGGTGGTGCCCGGGTTCAATTCGCGGACTGCCCTGATGGTATCGGCCCAATGGGCAGCGCCACGGTCGGGGAGGTCATCGCGGTCGACGGACGTGAGCACAGCATGTTTAAGCCCCATGGTATGAATTGCCCTGGCAATGGCTTGGGGTTCGCCGGGATCGGGAGGCAGGGGTTTGCCTGTTTGCGTGGCGCAGAAGCGGCAGGATCGGGTGCAGATATCCCCGAGGATCATAAAGGTGGCCGTACCCGCTTCCCAGCATTCCGCCATATTGGGGCAGAGCCCGCTCTGGCAGATGGTATGGAGGTTATGGGCGCTGACTACCTCCTTCACCTCCACGAATTTTTTCCCTTTGGGGACTTTTATCTTGAGCCAGGGGGGTTTTCGGAGCAACTGTGGCTTTTCGCCGGCAGGATCATTCTTCATCATAGCTTTCAACTTACAAAAGGCAAAAGTACAAAAGATTGATGTGCTGATGTGGTGATGTGCTGATGAAGGTAAAAGCTGTAATTTCGCGATTCAACGAACAGAAAGAACGGATCATGTCTGAGAAGCGCTTGTTTTTGCTGGATGCGATGGCCCTGATATACAGGGCATACTTTGCGATGAGCAGGAATCCCAGGATTAACTCCAGGGGACAGAATACCTCTGCCATCCTGGGGTTTACCAATACCCTGCTGGAGTTATTGCAGAAGGAGAATCCCACCCATATTGCCGTTGCCTTTGATTCCGCGTCACCAACGGTGAGGCATGAGGAGTATGCAGAATACAAAGCGACGCGGGAATCGATGCCTGAGGATCTAGCAGCTTCCATTCCGTGGATTCGCCGGATCATTGAAGCGTTCAACATTCCGGTGGTGGAAATGGTCGGTTATGAGGCGGATGACCTGATCGGGACGCTGGCTACAAAAGCAGAAAAGGAGGGTTATGAGGTTTTCATGATGACGCCTGACAAGGATTTCGGGCAGTTGGTTTCGGAGCGGATCAGGATTTATAAGCCGGCCCGGATGGGGAATGGTGCAGAAGTGCTGGGGGTGAAGGAGGTATGTGACCGGTTTGGTATTGAACGGCCGGAGCAGGTGATCGATATCCTGGCTTTATGGGGAGATGCATCCGATAACATACCCGGAATACCGGGTATCGGTGAGAAGATAGCGGGCAACCTGATTCGCGAGTATGGCTCGGTGGAGGGTTTATTGGAGAATGTGCACCTGTTGAAGGGGAAGATGAAAGAGAATGTTGAACAGTACAGGGAGCAGGGGTTATTGTCGAAAAGGCTTGCCACCATAATCAGGGATGTGCCGGTGGACTTTGACGAGGACGCGGTGTTGCGTGAAGAACCGGACATGAAAGCGCTGAGGGATCTGTTTGAAGAGCTTGAATTCAGGACGCTGGCAGGCCGGTTTTTCGGACAGGAGGAAGCGCCCGGGGGCACTCCTGAGGTGAGCAGGGAAGGGGTTCAGGGTTCATTGTTTGACACTGCCACCATGGAGCCTTCATTATCCAGGTTCAAAACGATGGCAGAGGTACCACACACCTACCATCATGTGGATGACGAAGCCTCAAGAAAAGGCTTGATTTCACTGCTGGATGGTGCAGAGAGGTTCTGTTTCGACACAGAAACCACGGGCCTCGACACCCTGACGGCAGAGCTGGTAGGGATTGCATTTGCTGTTGAACCCGGTGAGGCGTGGTTCCTGCGCCTTCCGGATACACGGGAGGCGTGTACTGCTGTTGTGGAGGAGTTCCGGCATCTGTTTGAGGATAAGGGGAAGGAGAAGATCGGTCAGAATCTGAAGTACGATCTTCAGATTCTGATGAGTTATGGCATCGATGTGTCCGGCCCCCTCTTCGATACGATGATCGTTCATTACCTTCTCCAGCCTGAGATGAAGCACAATATGGATTACCTGGCTGAATCGTACCTTGGTTATTCTCCGGTCCGGCTTGAGTCGCTGATCGGGAAAAAGGGGAAAGGACAGAAAGGGGTCCGGGATGTGGACAGGGATGTCTTGAAAGACTATGCCTGTGAGGATGCTGACGTTACCCTGCAGCTTGCCCTCCATTTTGAACCCATGCTGAAAAGCGAGGGGTCTGAAAGGTTGTTCAGGGAGGTGGAAGCTCCCCTTATCCGTGTGCTGGCCAGGATGGAGCGCGATGGTGTCTTTATTGACATTCCGGCGCTAAAGGGCATTTCAGAGGAGCTGGCCCATGAAATCCGCGAAACGGAAGAGAAAATTTTCAGGTATGCCGGGTTCACCTTCAACATTGCCTCACCGAAGCAACTCGGGGAGGTGCTTTTTGATCGTCTGAAGATCATGGCTTCCCCCAAGAAGACCAAGACACGCCAATACAGCACCGGCGAAGATGTGCTGAGCAAGCTGGTGAATCATCACCCGATTGTAGAGGAGATACTGGAGTACCGTTCACTGACCAAACTAAAGTCAACGTATGTAGACACCTTCCCCTCGTTGATCCACCCGTTGACAGGGCGTGTCCACACCTCATACAATCAGGCGGTAACGGCCACCGGGCGGCTGAGTTCCAACAATCCGAACCTGCAGAACATCCCGATCCGTACCGACCGGGGGCGTGAGATCCGGAAGGCATTTACGGCCAAAGACAGCGGGCATGTTATTGCAGCGGCGGACTACTCGCAGATAGAGCTGAGGATCATTGCCCACCTGAGTGGTGACACCAATATGCAGGAGGCATTCAGGCAGGGGTATGACATCCATACAGCAACGGCTTCCGGGATTTATGACGTGGAGTTGGAGATGGTCTCTCAGGAGATGCGGCGATATGCCAAGATGGTGAATTTTGGGATCATTTATGGCATTTCGGCGTTCGGGCTGGCAGAGAGGCTGAACATCCAGCGCGGAGAAGCTGCAGCCATCATTGATGGCTATTTCAGGCAATACCCGGGTATCAAGGCATACATGGAGCAGGTGGTGGAGCAGGCACGGGAACGGGGGTATGTGGAAACGATGCTGGGGCGCAGGCGTTATCTCCGGGATATCAATTCCGGGAATGCCTTCATGAGGCAGTTTGCAGAGCGCAACGCCATCAATGCCCCTGTACAGGGAACCTCCGCGGATATGATCAAAGTGGCGATGATCAGGATCCAGGATGCTATCCTTCAGCAAGGCCTGGAATCAAAGATGATTATGCAGGTTCATGACGAATTGGTTTTTGAGGTTCCCATCGCGGAGCTGGACATCATCAAACCAATGATTATCAGTAATATGATGAATGCTTTGAAGCTGGATGTGCCGGTTGAAGTGGAATTCAAATCAGGATCAAACTGGCTGGAAGCCCATTAAGGTGCTATTCCGGAAGTGTATTGAGGTAATCCTGGTACCTGGCGTGGACTTTTGCCACAAATCTTCTGGTTTCCCTTCCCCGCGCATAGCCGCTTTTCACGACGGGGTCGTTGAAATACTGAGGCTTTGACTTGAGGAGGAGGTATTTTTCGCCTATTTCCCATTTTGAAGGATCTTCGCCATATTTGAGAGCAAGGTTGTAGGCATCGATGATATGGCTCATTCCGATGTTGTAACAGGCAAGGATATATTTTGCCCTTTCGTTGGGATCGTTGATGTCAGGGGGCAGTTTTTCGTTGAGGTAATTCAGCAGCCTTATTCCACCTTTGATCTGCTCTTCGGGTTTGGTGATGTTTTTCACGCCAAATCTCCGTGCAGTGCCGGGCATCAGTTGCATAAGGCCATAAGCACCGGCCCATGACCGGGCATTGGGATTGAACCGCGACTCCTCATAGATCAGTGATGCCACAAGGCGCCAGTCCCAGGGGCCATCTTTACTGTGCTTACGGATCAGGTCATCGTATTTTGAGAGCTTGCCCCCTTTGCCGGTATGGTATGCAATATCTTTGAGGTGTGCAGACTTTTTGCTTACGAAATATTTCCGGTAGATCTGCCGGTAGGTTTTTGTATTGACAAAACCGGCGATCCAGTTGTTGAGTTCAACCATCAGGGAATCGGATCCGCCACCCGGTTTAAGTGCCCATGCCACATCCTGGGGAAGGCTGAGCTCCATGGAGATATCTATATTGTCGTACCAGGTTGAATTGGCCATGGCTACATGGTCATCGGCAACGGTATAGTCAATTTCCCCTTCTGCCACCATGGCGATCAGTTCTTCGGTGTCCTGGTCAGTTTCCACGATATTGATAACGACACCGGTTTCATTGGCGATATTCCTGAGCCGGAGGCGATGGCTGGAGTTTTTTTGGACATAGATGGTTTTGCCGGTCAGGTCGGTAGGTTTTTGAAGCAGGCCAGGATCGACATCATTTTTCCTTTTCTTCCTGAAACCTTCGGTTTTTCTTTGCACAAGCACTTGTTTTGTTTCCGAAAGCGGGGCGGAGAAAGCTATGATATCGGATCTGGGTGCCGTGACGGTGAGGTCCATGGCGATGAGGTCGGCTTCTGCGGCGGTAAGGCGTAAGAGGCTCTCTTCAATATTGCTTACGGTGATGATTTTCAGTTTTACACCGAGGTGTTTTGCAAAATGAGTGAGCATTTCATACTGGTAACCAAGGGGTTGCCCTTTATAGAGGAAATAGCTGGTGGAGGAGTTGTCGGTGATTGCCAGGAGGGTATCGCGTTGGCGGATCATATCGAGGGTATCAGAAATAGCCTCTTCAACCTGGTAGGGTTTTCTGAAGAAGAGGAGGTAAACAGACAACCCCAGGAGGGTGCCAAAGAGAAGCAATACTACAACATCTTTAGGCCTTCGGAGGAGGTTTCGGATCATTGTTCAGGGGTAAGAATTGCTGTTGCAAGGTAACAATATTTTGGATCAACGTTCAATCAATTTGTTTTTCCGGTTCGTGTTCACTCAACTGATTATTGCCACACGAGTAGTACTGCTGCACATTTTGCAGGCTCGCAGGGCTTACAAATCCGTTCCGGCATGCCGTGTTATTGTTGATGAAGCAACCATACTGCAGCGGTGAGCGCACTTCCAGGAATACCCCTGTGTTTTTGCCGGCACCGTTGCCCGACAGCGTAAGCTCCTTCAGGCCGGCATTTGAAACAGAGACCAGGATGGTATTGGCCTGGGCTGCGTTTCCGGTAAACCGGTTATCTTTGAAATTAAACGCCAGTCCGGCGGTGGCTGTATTGAAGATGACGGCCCTTTCGATGCTGCCGCTGCCCGGGATCAGGTTAAAGGTGTTGCCGTTCACCTCACCCGACTGCTCATTATTGAGCATCAGCACATACCTCCAGGCCCCGTACATCATTACCTCGTTGTTATGGAAACTGCTCCGGTGGTGGGCAAAAAATAGCGGATTCCAGGATGCAGAGTGGATTTCAAACCTGTTTAAAACCAGTCGGGCCCCATTGTAGAGGTTGTTGATCTTCGTATTTCCCGTGGCCTTAACCTTATTGCCCGAAAAAGTGACATCATTTGACCGGCTTGATGGAATAAAGAATCCATCCTTTACTTCCATGACATTCTCCCGGAACATCAGTGCATAAGGCTGGGAACTCTCCTCCTTGATCACATCTCCCTGAATATTGATGGCGGCATTCATCGATATAATGAACGCTGAACCGGGAAACCGGTTCATGATTTTGAATCCGTACCCTTTCACTCCTTTTATCTGATTTTCCTGTACCACTGCTTTTGAACGTGCATCAGTGACATTGCAGAGTTTGATGGCGGTGGTGTGCATCGCCACGCTTTCCAGTATGTTCCCGGTGATTTCGAGGGTATCCCTGAAATAGCAGGTGATGAGCTGGGAATGATCTGCAAGGTCGCTGCTATAGGAAATGGTATTTCCCCTGATCATAATGCCAGAGTTCAGACCCTTGACGCAAATGGCCCCTTCTCCAAAACCGGCGTTGATCAGGGTGTTGTCAAGGATGTATGCGTGATCCCCTTTGACATAAATCCCCTCTGAACCGGTTTTTATCCTCGCGTTTCCTTTCACCCCACCATTGTATATGTTTTCCAGGTGGTTTCCGATGATCCTGACCCTGTTGCCGATTGCCATGATACCGTGGCATTCATACCCTTCCGCACCATCGTGCTGTCCGCATAAAACATTCGTGATGTGGTTTTCGGCGATATGGAAATCTCCGATAGTATTATCATTGGCATTATTGAGCGCTGAATTGCCAAGCCTGATGGCGTTGGCCTGTTTCTGCAGGGTTGCATGTCCAAGGTTGAGAAATCTGTTATTTAATATTCTAACCTGACTGAGGTGGCAGAACAGCTCTACTCCTGCAGTGCAATCAGTGAACCTGTTGCCGGAGATCTCTACTCTTTTAAGTTTCTGGACAAGATTATTATTCGGGGCGAAGATGGGTTTTTCGATTCTGGTGAAGCGATTCCCCTGGAAGATGATATCTTCAACAAGATGATCATGATCAACATAGAAACAAAAGCGGAACTGGTCAAAATGAAGGGCTTTGACTGTGATACTGTTCTTCACGGAAAACCGGCCGATGTTGCCCCCATCGCCGCGGAGGGTGGCCCCTGGTGCGCCCTCAAAATGGGATGGTTTATCAATCGGAATGATAATAGCGGGGATAAAATATTTGCCGGTGAAGCGGATATTGCTGAATGAGCTTATGGTTGCGGCAACGGCCGCGGCATCATTGGTGCGGTCATCGCCCCTGGCACCGAACCATTCGGGCATGGCAACAGTATTCACGAACTGGCCTGTAATTTTTGACCCCGGGTCAAATATGGCTGTTTTCGGTGCGACAATGGAGGTTTTGTTTCCTTCCAGGGTGCGGAATCCTTTCAGGGATCCGCCATCGAATTTCAGGATAACATCGGCAGGGAGCCGTATGTCGATGCTGCCAGGGGTAAAATGGTATTTAATGACCAGTGTTTTACCGGCATACTGGGACGGCACACTGCCCCAGTTGAAATTGGGGGGCAGTGTGACCGGCTGTGCAATGGCAGCGGATCCGGTGGCTATTAGCAGCAGCAGGGCAAAGATGATCTGTTTCATTTGTTTTCATTGATTTGCGTTGGCGGATCAGGAGCCAGCAGTTGCTCAACCAGTCTGGGCACACCAGTGGTCGCGGGTTCTTTGATATGGGTCGGGATGGGTTGGGACGAAAAGGTGAATTCGCCGGGGTCGATGAGCCAGACGGGGCAATGGTCGGGGGCGTAGTGCATAAGGCCTGCAGCGGGGTACACGTTGAGGGAGGTTCCGATTACGATGAGCATCTCAGCAGTTTTGGTGATCCGGACAGCTTCATCGAACATGGGTACTGATTCGCCGAACCAGACGATATGTGGCCTGAGCTGCGCTCCTTCGGGGCAAAGGTCCCCTTCCTTCAGTTCCCACCCTTCGAGCGTTTTCACATAGCCGGCGTTCAGGGTGCTGCGTACCTTTTTCAGCTCACCATGCAGGTGGAGCACCCTGGAGGAACCTGCCCGTTCGTGGAGGTCATCCACGTTCTGGGTGATGATCCTGACATCATACTTCTGCTCAAGCTTCTGCAGTGCGAAGTGTGCCGCATTGGGCTGCACGGTCATCAGCTCTTTCCGTCGCATATTGTAAAACTCCAGCACCAGGGCCCTGTTGGCCAGCCATGCCTCATAGGTAGCCACCTCTTCAATCCTGTAGGTGTTCCACAGGCCGTCGGAATCGCGGAAGGTCTTCAGGCCGCTTTCACGGCTGACACCGGCGCCGGTCAGCACGACAATTCTCTTCATATTGTGTGTTTTTCCGGCTAAGATAGTGAAAAGCTAATAGCTGTTCACCACATCCCACACGAATGCCCGTACCCCAATGTCGGGGTTGAGTTCATCGAGTTTCCGTATGTTGTCCAGTAGATTTTCTACCTGTTCGTCGGGGACAATGGTCAGGAGTGCTGAGTTCATCTCGGGCCATGTGTGGGTGCCCAGTCGCGGTTCACCGGTTGTGGTACCCCGCCCCAAGACATCGCCCCACCTGGAGTATCCCCTGATCTCCATCCGGTCAAGGATAAACTCCACCCTCTCGGAATGGGCCTGGTTGAATACGATAAATACTGCCTTCATTATAGTTCTGTATTTTGATTTTCTTCATCCATAAACTGAAATTTTCTGCGCAGCCGCTGGATTTTGTTTCTTTCACCGCTACGGGTCAGGATACCGTACATGACAGGTACAATCACCATGGTTACGATGGTGGAGAAGATGAGGCCACCGATCACGGTAATCCCCATCGGGCGCCACAGTTCAGCACCTTCGCCGGTGCTGAGGGCCAGCGGGAGCATCCCCAGGATGGTGGTGAAGGCGGTCATGAGCACAGGCCTCAGACGGGATTTCCCGGCAGCGATGATGGCTTCGTTCAGCTTCATCCCCCTGTCGCGCATCAGGTTGGTGAAGTCCACCAGCACAATACCGTTTTTCACCACAATACCGATCAGCAACACAGCACCCAGGGCAGCAATTACGCTCAATGTGGTTCCGGTAATCAGCAATGCATAGATTACCCCGGTGAAAGCAAACGGAATCGAGAACATAATGACAAATGGCATGGTGAACGATTCAAACTGCGAAGCCATCACGATGAACACCAGCAGCAAGCTCAGCACCATCAGCATCGCGAGGTCGGTAAAAGCTTCCTGCTGATCCTGGTAAGCCCCTCCAACGCTAAGCATCACATCCTGTGGCAAAGCCACCTCATCCATCACGTTGTTGATCTCTTTGGCCAGTTCACCCAGCGAAATCTTGTTGGGCTTTGCCGAAACGGTGACGATCCTTTCTTTCCGTTTGTGCTGAATCCCCGGAGGGCCCCAGTATTCATCAACCTGGGCAATCTCCTTCAGCTTGATCTTCTTGCCCATCGGATTTACGATCGTAAGCTCCTGGAGGTCAGTGATGGAGCTGCGGTATTTCTCCTCAAGCCTGATCCTGATATCATATTCATCCCCCTCTTCCTTGAACATTGAAGGGATCATACCGCTCACCCTGTTGCGGATCATGGTTGAGACCATCGCAGAGTTGAGCCCATGTTGTGCCAGTTTGGCTTTGTCGAGCACAACCTGGAGCTCCGGCTTGTCTTTCTTTCTGCTGATGGTGATATCGGTTGCCCCTTTCACATCTGCCAGCTTATCCTTGATCTCTTCAGCGATGGCATTGGTGGTATTGAAGTCGTAACCGTAGATTTCGACATCTACGGTATTCTGCCCTCCCCCCATGCCGAAACCACCGGAGGTGGTGATGTTGGAGGAAACCACTTCCGGGATCTGGGCAATCTGATCCCTTAAGTCATCGGAAATCTCCCAGACGGTGCGGTCACGTTCACTGATGTCCGAGAGTCTCAACATAAAATTGATCATGTTGGAACCGGTAGTGGTGAACAATGAGAACATACTCCCCTCATCATCGGATCCTGAAGAGGCTGACATCACCTGAACCTCAGGATAACGTTCCCTGATGATCTGTTCAACCTTGCGGGTGATTTTTACTGTCTCTTCAACCCTTATCCCGGTCTGCAGTTCGATGGCTGCTGAGATGCGCGATTCATCGGATTCGGGCATGAAATCGGTTCCGATGAATTTCATCAGGCCGAATGATGATCCGAAGATGATCAGTGCAACAATAAGCACAAGCTTTTTATGGGAAAGGACCCAACGGAGGGTGGTGACATAGAAATCATCCACCCTGGAGAGAAAGACCTCAATGGTACGTTCGTAGCTCAGTCTCCGGTTGTTTTTCTTTTTCTCACGGAGCACCAGCAACCGGGAAGAAAGCATTGGTGTAATGGTGATGGCAGCGAGGGTGGAGGTCACCACGGTAATGGTCACGATCCAGCCGAGCTGGTTGAACATCACACCGGTCATCCCACCAACGAGGGTCAGGGGGAAGAATACAGCCACCACCACCAGGGTAGTAATGATTACCGACAGCCACACTTCGTTGGTGGCATAGATGGCAGCTTCACGCGGTGTACTCCCCCTTTCGATGTGCCTTGTGATGTTTTCAAGCACCACGATGGCATCGTCAACCACCATCCCGATGGCAATGGAGAGGGATGTGAGGGAAATTACATTAACGGAGTTTCCGGTGATGAAGAGGTAAATGAATGCTACAATAAGTGAAAGCGGGATAGTAAGCACAATAATGAAGGTAGCCCTCCAGCGGCCCAGGAAGAAGAGAACGACCAGGATGACGAAGAGGAAGGCGAACATGAGTGTTTTGGAGAGGTTGCTGATGGATCCCTTGATGAAATGGGATGTGTCCATAATCAGATCGATCTCCACATCAGGGGGAAGGTCATTTTTGAGCTTCTCCATGTTTTTGGTGATTTCGCGGGCCACTTTCACGGTGTTGGCACCCGACTGCTTCATCACGAACATGCGAAGGCCCGTCTCCCCGTTGATTTTTTCGTCAAACTGCATGTCTTTCAGGGTATCCTTGACGGTTGCCACATCCCTGAGAAAGATGGAAGTGCCGTTGTAATTCCCCACAACCATATCGGTCAGCTGTTTGCTTTCTGTGAATTCCCCCTGGATCCTGAGCTGGTAGTCCATCTGTCCCATTTTCACATTTCCTGAGGGCATGTTGAGGTTTTCTGCAGCGATCACATTGCCGATCTGTTCGATGGTAAGGTTGTAGGCATCAAGTTTTCTGGCATCCACATCCACATATACGATGCGCCTGGGGGTACCCATCATGCCTATGGAGCCGATCCCTTCGATCCGGTTCAGGGGATTGATGATTTTCTCCTCGAGGAGCTTCTGCAGCCCGGGATAACTCTCTTTGGCAGTGACCGCGTAGAAGACAATAGGCATCATGTTGGTGTTGAATTTGAACACCGACGGGCGGTCGACACCTTCAGGGAGGAAGTCGTAAATCCTGTCAATCACATCACGGATGTCGTTGGTTGCTTCATCCAGATTGGCTTCCCAACCGAACTCAAGGTTGATGACGGATAGGTTGTCGCTGGACACAGAAGTCACCTCTTTTAATTCGTCCACCGCGTTGAAAGCATCCTCGAGGGGTTTGGTCACGTTGGTTTCGATATCACTGGCGTTGGCCCCGGGGTAGGTGGTGAGCACCGAAATGAACGGTGGGTCCATTTCCGGGTAGAGGTCCACCGGAATTCTCAGGAGGGTATAGAACCCCATCACGATCACCGCCGTAAAAATCATGAGGGTGGTAATGGGTTTAT
>JAWOGX010000075.1:0-5848 GCA_046496455.1 Bacteroidales bacterium
TGGCAGTTGATTTTTAGATTAATAATTTCCAAAGATAAGACACGAAATGGCGTTTTCAACATATCAGAAAAAATCGTTAAATATGGTTATCTTTGACCTTTCAAATATCACGATACATTATATTTCAATGAACTTAAAGCAGAAGCGTGATCTATACAGGAGCATCATTGCTGACATCTCCACGAGCCAGCTTGTTTCAGCACTTACCGGGCTCAGGGAGCTGGCTCAGCAAACAGGATCGGAAGCTGAAATCGTGGAACTTGATCAGGAAGCGTTGATCTACAACCAGGTATTACGCTATTTCATACTTAAAGCCCCTGATCCACAAAGGGTTGAAGTGAAAGAGCGGCTTAGGATGAAACTCTTTCACATGGGGGATGTGCTTTTTGCCCGCTCCCTTTCAGACCAACCGAAAAACCACTTCTATATTGCCAGGAGAAAATACGACAGGGAAACAGAAATAAAGCTTCAGGACCTGAAGGCGCTGGAAAAGATGCTCGGTAATCTGGAAACAGAAAACCAGGAAGAGGTGGAATTGAAAATGGAAAGGTATTTTTATTCACTCTGGATGAGCAGCACCCTCTCCCCAGCTCCTCTTGAAGCCTGCAGATCATGGCTTATGAATGAAAAATGCAGTGCGGGTCTGGGCTCAGTATTGGTTTCCGCCCTGGTTCTTCATCTGCTGGAGAAGTTTTCACCGGTCGTATGGATGCTTCTTGCAGACATATACCTGGATAAACGCAACCAGCTCTGGCAAAGGGCGCTGCTGGGCATGGTCATCTCTATTGTCAGGTTCGACCACCGGATCAATCTGTTCCCGGAAATCACACAGCGCCTGACCCTGCTTGCCGAGCACGATTTCTTTGCGGAAGACCTGGAGCGGGTTGCAATCCAACTTGTCAGAACTGCCGATACCGAAAAGGTGACCAAAAAAATCCAGGAAGAGATACTGCCCGAAATGATGAAGCTGGCACCAAAAATTCAGGAAAAACTCAGCCTCGACCAGTTTCTGCAGGATGAAACCGGTGAGGAAAAGAATCCGGAATGGGAGGAATTCTTTCAGGACTCACCGGAAATATATCAGAAAATCGAAGAACTGAACAAACTGCAGAGTGAAGGCGTGGACCTTTTCATCAACACCTTTTCAAGATTGAAGCATTTTCCTTTCTTTCAGTCTACTGTCAACTGGTTTCTTCCTTATTCCCCCCATCATCCGGCACTAAAACCACGTCATGATGAAAACGGGACTGAACCGACAGACATGGTGGAGTTTTTCGAAGTATTTGCATCCTTCCCGGTGATGTGCAACTCCGACAAATACTCGTTCAGCTTTAATTTGCTTGAAATGCAGGAAGAACAGAAGAGGATGATCATGAGTGCATTATCAGGTGAAATGCGTGAGATGAATAGACTCAGTGATGATGAAGCCGTGCTCAGCAATACTACCGGATACGAGGTGTTTCATCAGTATGCCCAGGACCTTTACAGATTTTTCAGGATACATCCGGGCTACGCAGAAACTGAAGATCCATTTGCGATGCGGAAACAACTTTACCAGTGCCAGGCCATGAAAGGTTTACTGGAAGAGTTGCCGGGGCTAACCAGAAGGATTGCGGAGTATTACTTTCAGCAGGGGCATTACCGTCATGCCATCAATCTGTTTGAGATGCTGGAGACTGCCCCCCAGGATTCTCCCGAGTTGTTTCAGAAACTGGCCTACGCGTGGCAGATGGAAACCAACCTCGACAAAGCCCTGGCTTATTACCGGAAAGCAGAATTATTCGATTCGAATGCACTCTGGAACCTTCGGAAAATTGCCTGGTGCCACCATCTGAAGGGAGAACCGGCTGAAGCGCTGAAAGCTTACCGTGAGGCGGAATTGCTTGATCCCGCATCGGTACAGATCAAACTGAACATTGGGAATCTTCTGCTGGAAGAGGAGGACTGGGAAGAGGCTCTCCACTATTACCTCAAAGCTGAAGAATTGCAACCCGGCAAAGAGAGAACCCTCAGGCCTGTGGCATGGTGCCTCTTCCTCCAGGGGGAACTTGAAACCTCCTCCTACTATTACGACCAGATCATGGAGCTAAATTTCAATCATAATGACCTCCTGAATTATGCCCATGTAAAACTCGCATTGAATGAACGGGATGCAGCCCTGAACCTCTACAGGCAAAGCCTGAATCACAGGAAGAACACACCAGCCTCCTTCCGGGAAGCGTTCAGCAACGACAGGGGGCACCTGGAACGTCTTGGAGTGGCTGCAGCAGATATCGCATTTATGTTTGATGCTGTTTTGGCTGCCGATGATCATGCCGATTAGTTATTTTTTTTTGCTGATAAGCCATTCAGAATTTCAATACAGAGATAATGAGTAAACACAAATGGATACAAAAAACCGCACTGCTACACTGTTTTATGCTGATCGCGGTAGTCTTCCCGGGGTCGTCCCAGACTCCGGAACAGTTTGTAAGAAGCCAGAATATGAGCATCCTGAAATCAGACAAAGAGGTCAGGGAAGCAGATGGCGAACCTTTTACACGACTTGCAACCCTGGATGAAATGATCGGGCAAATGATCATGGTAGGTTTGAAAGGAACAGACCTGCAAGAGAACCAGCAGCTGTTGGAAACACTGAAACAGGGTAAAGCAGGAGGGGTAATATTCTTTGAAAAAAACCTTTCTCCTGACAGCACCGCTATCAGAGTCAGAAGTTTGATTTCCGATCTGCAGATGGCTTCCTTGCATCCTTTGCTCATCGCCATCGACCAGGAAGGTGGACGCGTAAACAGGCTAAAGGCCAGGTACGGATTCCCGGATTCAAAAACCGCCACCTGGCTTGGTGACCAAAACCATTGCGACACCACATGGTATTATGCAGAGCAAACAGCAACCACCCTGAAGGCCCTGGGTTTCAATATCAATTTTGCCCCGGTGGTAGACCTTTGCACCAACCCCACCAATCCTGTCATCGCAGTGCCCCAGAGGTGTTTCAGCAGCAACCCCGAAATGGTTACAAAGCATGCCGGATGGTATATAGACGCACATCGGAGCAAGGGGGTGCTCACCACATTAAAACATTTTCCGGGGCATGGCAGCTCTACCAAAGACACCCATAAGGAAATGACAGATATCACCAATCTTTGGCGCAATGAGGAGCTTATCCCCTATCAGAAACTAATTCAGTCAGACCGCGCAGATGCCATCATGACCGCGCATATTATCCATTGCCGGCTGGATACAGGTTGCCTCCCTGCAACATTATCCAAAACAATCATTTCCGGCCTGCTCAGGGATAGCCTGGGATATCAGGGTATTGTATTTACAGATGACATGCAGATGCACGCCATCACCAAACACTACGGACTGGAACAATCCATCAAACTTGCACTCCTCGCCGGGGTTGACATCCTCCTCTTCTCCAACAACATCCCGGGCAGCAAGGAGCATCAGGCTACGGTCGTTCACAAAATCATCAGGGACCTCGTGGACACCGGTGTGGTAACCGAAGCACGCATCAGAGAATCATACGAAAGAATTACCCGGACCAAGCAAACACTTTTCCCGTCTTACCCGTTTCCTCTCTGAAACGAAGAAGTTAGTTCTTGGCACACCTTTTGATTTGTGACAAATTTGATCTATATTTATCTTTAATTTTTTTACAATCATCAAGAAATCCGATAGTTATGAAAACTTTTACTACACTTCGCAAATCAGCAAAAGCAGGATTACTGCTTGCCACACTAATGGTTACAGGCTTGCTGATCACCACTTCTTCCTGTTATGTTGGCACAGATGGCCGCCCGGGTTTAGCGTATATTTCCTTTGACTGGGAGGAGAGCAAACCTGACTTTATCGACTGCGGTACATCAGCAGTGCCCCCAAACTTCTATTATGGCACCTCCTACCGGATCAATCCGGGCTGGTACACCGCCTATTATGACGGAAAAGTATGGAACGGTCAAGCCTGGGGCACCTATGCCTGGGAGATGGACTACGAAATCTGGGTTAACCCTGGTCAGCGTGGTGGATATGGCTACAATGGAAAAGATGGCATGAACACATACCTCAATTTCGTCTGCAGCCCTTATGGCCCCAAACTTTTCCGCCAGGATGCATACCTTCGCAAAGCACCTGTTGAAGCTGAAGTCATCGACAGTGAGATCCTTCCCAGCGGTGACCAGGTTATGGAATACCAGGTGGATGATTATTCCGTCAGGATCACCTACCGCAAGGCCGAACCGGGACGTCGCACGAATACGGGGAATTTCGCACTGAACTAGCCCAATATCAACCCAACATAATCTCCACCCGCCATTTGGCGGGTTTTTTTATACCAATCCCCACCATCGTTACTTTCGTAATGATGTACTTCTGAATGTCTCCACCAGGCTCATGGCGGAATTTTTACTCCCTGCCGTCATCGCTGTCGAGGCGCTGGAATGACCCTATGTTTACAAAACTGTGCAACGGATGCTCATATTTAGGGCGGCGGTTCTGTCTCACAATCCGTTGACGCCTGAATCCGATCCAGTGCATTTGTGGTGCTTTCATGGCTGATGCTTTTTTGGTGAATAATTGATGAACTGTATTCTATATATGCATCAGACTAAAAAAAACGGATGAAATGTTGGCTTTTTTCGGGCGTTGCCCCGTGATTTTTTATTGCCCCGAAAGCTTTAAAATACTAAAATGAGTCTCCTCAGAAAACCACATTTTTTTGATTTTTCGCCAGATACATGTCATTGTGTTTCAAAATATATCTTTTTCTGCGAAAATCAGCGTAATGAGCGGAAGCGAATTTTATGTGTGGGCGCAAAAATGAGATCACCAAATACCCTGAGGGGTTCGAATACGGTATCAATCAGGAAGTTGACAATGTAACTATTTCCGTTTTCCTTTGCCGGCAGATTTCGGCTCAAGTATATCGAGTACAATGCGGGTGGTTTCGTCAATGTATATGTCTTTGCTTACACCTTCAATCCATTCGTTCATGATCCTTGACTTCAGAGTGTCACCGTTCAGTGAAGTCAAATCCTGCCCCGTCATACTGATGTTCAAACCGTTATTTTTTTCAAGAATCTTATTGAACTCGTCATTTTCCTTTTTCCTTTGCTTCTGCTTCTCCCTGAATTTCTACAGGTTCAGTGTCTCCCGTGTATCCTCCCGCTGTGTTTTTATGCGCTTTGCGAACCCATCCACAGCCAAAAAGGCTTCATTACTCTGAATGCGTTTTTCACTGAGTGTTTTCAGGGTATTCGGATCCCCATAAGGGCCGCTCCACATATCATAATCCACATTGGCAATCCTGCTCCATGCCATGGGATTATCCAGGTCTTTCTCCCCGAAATCAATATACGAATATCGATCAGGCAGGATAATATCAGGGACAACACCCTTCAATTGAGTGGCACCGCCGTTAATCCTGTAAAACTTTTGCGTTGTAAGCTTCAGTGCGCCAAGGGGTTTAACTCCCGGGTCATTGGTTTCTGCCAGCATATCAAGGTCTATCATTCGCTGCACGGTCCCTTTGCCAAAGGTGGCAGGACTTCCTACAATGATAGCCCGCCGGTAATCCTGCAGTGCGGCTGCCATGATCTCTGAAGCAGATGCACTTCCCGAATTCACCATCATCACCATTGGCCCACCATAGAGCACTGCCGGATCCTGGTCACGCATCACTTCCAACCCTTCCAGTTTGTCCTTCACCTGGACTATCGGGCCGCGGGGGATAAAATACCCCGACATCTTCACCACGTCCGCCAGGGAGCCTCCGCCATTATTGCGCAGATCGAAGACCAGGGCGTCGATCCCTTCTGCATTCAGTTTCAGTATCTCTTTCCTGATA
>JAWOGX010000145.1:0-9810 GCA_046496455.1 Bacteroidales bacterium
TCCAACCTACGTCACCCGGGATTCTATGGTACTCCTGAATCAGGGTATACGAGACTTTCTTTCAGTGGCATTGGCTATCTTTTCATCAAGACCGCAAAAACTTACACCTGGCTGAAAATTGAGGTGATGAATCCATATATTCTGGTGGTGCACAAATGCCGTTACAATCTGCAACCTGGTTTTGTCATTGATGACTAAACAAAAAAACCACCTACATCTGATGCTGTAAGTGGTTGATTTTGTGAGTGGAGCATATCGGAATCGAACCGATGACCTCTTGACTGCCAGTCAAACGCTCTAGCCAACTGAGCTAATGCCCCAATTCATAGGGGTGCAAAGATAAAAATATTTTCATTCACTGATCCAAACATTTTTTACCTCATCGGTTCACTTCGCGATTCTTCTATATCTTCGCATTATTGAACCCCTGTTTATGCGCCGGATTTTTGCCGCCATCGAAGTGAATCCTGAACCCGCCCTGCTGCATCTCCTTTCAGAAGCGGGAAGCCGATTTTCCAGGGAGAGGATCCGCTGGGTGCGGCCGGAGCAGATGCATTTGACCCTCAAATTCTTCGGGGAGACTCCCGAAGAGAAGATCGGGGAGATATGCTCCCGTTTTGAGGGGGTGGCAGTGATGCACCACCCTTTTTCCTGTACCCTGCAGGGGTTGGGGCTATTCGGGAGCCGTTATGCCCCCCGTGTTGTCTGGGCCGGGATCCGGGATGATGCCCCCTTGCGACAACTCGGTGAAGATGTATTGGATGCATCTTCAGAAGCCGGTTTCCCGCGCGAACGCCTCCCCTTCGTGCCCCATCTCACCCTGGGGAGAATCGCTGCGGTGCAAAACAAAAAAGGGCTGAGCGATTGGATCAGTGCATACCGCGACACAACATTCCAGGTGTTAAGGGTGAACAGGTTCATCCTGTTTGAAAGCAAACTGAAAAGCACTGGCGCACTCTATACAGAAATCTGCACATTTCTGTTACCTTCGCAATCCGGATAGACCAATTCATGCAGCTGCCAACCTCCATAGAAACACATCTCAGGGATCTTATCATAGAAATCTCCGGAAAAACAACCGTGGACCTGCGCTGCCGCCCTGCAGCAGGTGGCTCCATCAACGAGGCTGCCGCTGTTTCTGCTGACGGTTTGACCCTTTTCGTGAAATGGAATCATGCGCAACGATACCCCGGTATGTTTGAGGCAGAGGCTCGTGGACTGAAGCTGCTTGGGGAACAGGGAGGGGCACTGGTTCCCGGGGTGCTGGGCACCGGCGATGATGCGCAGTGGTCGTGGCTTATCCTCGAACATATAGAACCTGGTCATGCTACCACAGAATCTGCCGACCGGTTCGGAGCTATACTGGCCCGTCTGCACCGGAACACCGCCCCCACCTTTGGCCTTGACCATGACAACTATATGGGTTCATTGATCCAGACCAACACGTATCACAGCACCTGGCACGAATTCTACATTCAGCAGCGGCTGCTTCCCCAGGTCAGGATAGCACGGGACGAGGGGAACCTTTCCGGGGAGGATGTGCGGGCATTCGACACCTTGTTCGGACAACTTCAGTCAATCTTTCCCGATGAACCACCGGCCCTGGTGCACGGCGACCTGTGGAGCGGCAACTACCTGACATCAGCCGAAAACCATACATACCTGATCGACCCGGCGGTTGCCTACGGGCACCGCGAAGTGGATATCGCCATGAGCAGGCTCTTCGGCGGGTTCCCGGCACGGTTCTACCAATCCTACAACCTCCATTTCCCCATGGTAGCAGGATGGGAGTCCCGCATTGAGATCTTTCAGCTTTACCCCCTGCTGATCCATGTCAATCTGTTTGGTGGCGGATATGTCCAGTCGGTAAAGGGAATCCTGAGAAAATTCCGGCACCGTTGAACCAACATCAAACATAACTGTATAGCCAGGAAATCAAACAATGACAATCTTATGAAACATCCTAAATTATTGCTGATGATGGTGGCATGTGCAGGCCTGGTCCTGACAGCGTCGGCCAATGAACCGAAGAAAGTAAGTTCCAAAATTGACAAAGTAACCGTCTTCCTGCAGGGGGCGCAGATTATGCGTTCGGCATCGGTCAGTATACAACCGGGCACAACGGACATCATCTTCGAAGGGGTCTCCCCCAATCTGAACACCGGCAGTCTTCAGGCAGGGGGACGGGGCAGTTTTGTGGTCATGGGTGTGCGATACAACACGGAATATACACCTCCCGGGACGAAAAAAGAGAACGCTGTTCCTGCCTCCCTGATGAAAAAGATCGAAATGACCCAGGACACCCTTTCGCAGATGGACTTTGAGACAGAAACCCTGAATTACCGTTTGCAGGCATGGACTACCGAGAAGAATATGCTGGAGCGGAACAAGCTCATTACCGGGGAAGGGAAGACCGACAGCCTCGCGCTGTTTATCCAGGCCATGGAATATTACCGGAAGAAAATCCACGAGATCAATGAGAAAATTGTAGAGGTAAAAATGGAGCAAAAGAAGATGAACCGCAGGCGTGCAGAGATCACTGTCCGGCTCAACGAGTTGCTGAATTACAAGAGTCAGCTGGAACGTGATAATGTGACCCAGGAATCGTACAGTTACCAGGTGATTGTGACTGTATCATCGAAAGCATCTGCTTCCGGCACGGTTACCATCAATTACCTGGTGGGCAATGCCTCCTGGGTTCCGTTTTATGAATTGCGCGCTGAGAACAGCTCCCAGCCTGTGAATATGCATTACAAAGCCCACATCAGTCAAAATACCGGTGAAGAGTGGAAAGATGTTAAACTGACACTATCCACCATGAATCCTCAGAGGCAGCACATCAAACCCACACTGGTTCCCTGGGTACTCCGCTATTTTCAGCCGCAGGCCCAGTATGGATACATTCAGTCCAATGCAGCGATACCCCTTTCGCAGGGTGTTATTGTCACAAATGCATATACAAATGATGAATCGGTATCCACAAAAGCCATGAAGGCACCGGCACAGTCGCTTTCTGCCTACACGCAGCAAACGATCAATTTCTCCAATGTGGAGTTCGACATAGAGCTGCCCTACTCCATCCCATCCGATGGCAAATCACACCAGGTAACCGTCCTGGAGGAGAAAATAGACGCACAATACAAGCATTACATTGTGCCGAAGATGGAACAGGAAGTCTATCTTATGGCCCGGCTTACCGGATGGGAGAAGCTGAATCTGCTGCCCGGAAACGCCAACATATATTTCCTGAATACCATCATCGGTTCCACCCAGATCAACCCCAACACCATCAATGACACCCTGAATATCGCCCTTGGAAAAGATCCTGGAATCAGCGTAACCCGGAAGAAACTCAAAGACAAAGAGAGCACCAAAGTGTTGAGCAACAACATTGAAAAGGAGATTATCATTGAAATCACTGTCAGGAACAAAAAAGACGAAAAGGCGGAAATCCAGATCGAAGACCAGATCCCTGTGTCTGCAGAGGAGGATGTGAAGGTTCGATTCACCAAAGAGACCCTTGCCGGTGCAGAATTGAATGAAAATACAGGAGCCCTGACCTGGAATATCACCATGAAACCCAAAGAGTCCAAGACAATCACTTTTTCCTACATCATCAGCTATCCGAAAGATAAAAACCTGCAAATCTGATGGTTGAGCTGACGCGGATTCCAGGAACATATGTTTGTGTTATACAACAACATAGCTGGCTAACAAAAAATCAGTCAGGTGGAATTCGCAGACAGCCGAACCAATACACCAGACGGTGAATCCGGTTTTTGCATGGTATCTTGTCATTTTGGCATACAGAAGAATGCATTTCTGCCAATCTGTCGTATTATGCATTATTTTGAAAAGAGCTGTATTTAATTGAATTTATGGGCTTTAGACCAAATACTAAAAGATAACCCCCCTGATGGAACAAGAATTGCCAGTTTAACCATCGCAACACCAACAATCAATGTCAAACTAAATTATAGGAGGGTTTAAACATGTTACCAGTCATTCACAGGGGGATCAACCCCAGGGTTTTCAACAACATTTTTGATGATGATTTCTTCACCGGCTTCTTTGGCGATACCAACAAGGGCACCATGCCTGCAGTAAACATCTCCGAGAGCAATGAAGATTTCAGGATTGAGCTGGCCGCACCCGGCTACAAAAAGGAGGAGTTCAAAATTGATCTTGACAAGAATGTGCTGACCATTTCTGTGGAGCAGCAGGAAAAGAAGGAAGAGGGAGATGACAAAAAGATACTGCGCTGTGAATACAGGTACAGTTCATTCTCGAGGGCCTTCACGCTTCCCGACAGTGCAAACAGCGACAAGATCAATGCATCGTACGACAACGGTTTACTTACCGTAAACATTCCGAAGCACGACAGCGCAAGGACCAAGCCAGCAAGGCAGATCAACATCAAGTAAGGACACAGGCCGGCCACAGTGCCGGCCTTTCTTTTGAACATCTCTGAAAAAAAACTGTTTACTTTGCGCAATTATTCCTGTTTTTGGTTGTCAAAACAGGCATTCAATCCGAATTATCATTTATGAAAAGACTATTGCTGATTGCCGGACTTTTGCCCGGAATTCTTTTTTTTGCCACAGCTCAGCCGGTGAGCCAGGCCGCCGGGACAGTCAGTGGCAAGATTGCCGACAGCAAGACGAATCTGCCCATTGAATATGCCAACGTAGTGATATTCAACCCGGATACCACCATCGTGACCGGGGGGGTAACCAACAACGAAGGGGTGTTCATCATCAATAATGTCCCATTCGGCCTATATCTGCTGAAAGTGAGTTTTATCGGATATGATGACCTGTGGGTTGATTCTGTGTTGCTGAGTTACAGGCACCGGAATGTATTATTCGAGAAGATTCAGTTATCGCAGTCGGCTGCGGTACTGCAGGAGTTTTCTTTAACGGGGCAGCGTTCGGTGCTGGAGATGCAGATCGATCGAAAAGTTTTCAATGTGGATCAGAGCATTGTATCGCAGGGTCAGTCTGCCACGGAGGTGCTGGAAACAGTCCCGTCGGTGGAGGTGGACATGGATGGCAACGTCAGCCTGAGAGGAAGCGGCAACGTCACCATACTGATTGACGGGAGGCCATCGGCCATGATGGGAAGCGATGTTGCCACTGCACTCAAGCAGATACCGGCCAACATGATCGAAAGCATCGAGTTGATCACCAACCCTTCCGCCAAATACGACCCGGAGGGGATGTCGGGGATCATCAATATCAAACTGAAAAAAGACCGGAAAGCCGGAATGAATGGGGTGGTTTCGGCAGGTTACGGCACCTGGAACAAGTACAATGGGTCCATCAACCTGAACTACCGCACCCAGAAATATAACCTTTTCACGAGTTACAGCAACAACAACCGCAACTTCTTCCGTACCGGAAGCACATTCACCACCAACAAACAGAACCCTGACTCTTTCTTCTACACGGATCAGGACATCTACATGAAAGGATTCAGCTCATCCCATATGGTGCGTGGTGGTGCCGACTGGTTCATTAATAAGAACAACACACTGTCAGGTTTTCTAACCTACAACACCCATTCCAGGCGTTCAAACGATACCGTCTGGACCACCTACCAGGATTCAGGGCAGGTGGTTTCAGCACTTACCGACCGCTACTCCAGTGATGAAGATGCCAGTTATGGTTATAGCGGAGTGCTGACCTGGCAGAAGAACTTTGACAAAGCCGGTCAGGAGTTGCTGGTTGATGCCAATTATTCGTATAATTCCGGCAATGAAGAAGCCGACTACTTCGACCGTTATGACCTTTTGGATTATAAGCCGGTTTATCTGACACGGATGGAGCAGAAAAGTGCCTTTGACATCAATAAGGTGGCATCACTGCAGATTGACTACATACACCCGCTTACTGCAAACACGAGGCTGGAAGGGGGTGCAAGGCTTGGCTACAGGATGCTTGATGATGATCAGGACGCTTCCTATTTTGACTCCATCTGGTTGCCTGATCCGAACCGGATCAACCGTTATGTTTACGACGAGTTGATTGCTGCCGCCTATGCAACTTATTCCGGTAAAATTAAAAACTTCACTTACAAGGCTGGCCTCCGGTTCGAACAGACTTACACCTCCGGGCACCTGGTGAATACTACCGATACATTCAGCAATCAGTACCCATCGCTATTCCCCAGTGTTCACTTTTCCTACAAGCCCGATCGCGACAATGAATTCCAGTTCAGCTATTCGCGAAGGATTACCCGTCCCCGGTCCGGAATGCTCAACCCCTTTGCCGACTATTCCGATCCTCTGAACATCAGGCAGGGAAATCCGTTCCTGGATCCTGAATACACCAATTCCATCGAATTTGGCTACTCCAGGTTCTTCAAAAAGTCAAGCCTGATCAGCTCTGTTTTTTACCGCCAGGTGAATGACCAGATCGAACGTTTTAAGATCATCAACCCTGAAGGGGTTACCATCATGACCTTCAGGAACCTGACCAGTGGGATTCAATACGGGTATGAACTGATAGGCACCTACAATCCTTATAAATGGTGGTCTATGAACGGAAATTTCAACATGAACCAAAGGATCCTGGACGCAGACAAGATCCAGGAGGGATTGCGGACGAGCGGTCTGATGTGGTCGGTGAAACTGATGTCAACCATGACCCTGAAAGCGGGTACCTCCATCCAGCTGAGTGGCTACTATTCATCCCCCAGGATACTTACCCTTGGTGTTTCTGCGCCACGGTATGGGATGGACATCGGAGCAAGGCAATCGTTGCTGAAGAACAAGGCATCAATCAGCCTAAGGTTAAGTGATGTATTCTACACCTCAAGCTGGAAGATGAGCCTGGATGGCAGCGGCTTCAGCCAGGAAATCGAGAGATATTTCGATTCCAGGGTTGCATTTCTCACGTTCACCTACCAGTTTGGGCAGCAGCCCCGCGAAAACCAGTCGAAACGGAGGGGGCAGCGTGACTCCAACGGTGATGAATCCGAAGGGGGTGGTGAAATGATGTTCTGATGATGATAGGCATCCTGCTTGCCTGGCTCAGGCAGCTTCCGGTAATCCCGGGCCAGCTTTCAGAAGGGTGAACGGTTTGCCAAAGAGCCCCGACATCTCAATACGGATTTGCTTTCCACGATACATAAGGTCGTAATCAAAACGGTACTTTTCGTAGGTTTCGTCGATCACATCCTGAAGCACTCTGCCATATTCCCTCATGGCTGCCAGCAGAATGCGCAACTGCCCGATGGTGATGGTGCGCTTTCGCTCCATCCGTTGCCCGCGCAGCCGGGAAACCAGGGTGAAATCCGACCCGTGTCCAAATTCAATCGCCTCAATCATAATCCTTTCATCTAAAAGCTGTTGTAGAAAATTCATGACAGATAGTATTTTGTTGATGAAACAAAACTACCCCTGCCACATCCTCACCTATTGAGGTTCTGCAAAGAATCCTGAAAAAATATAAGCATTGCTGCAGCAACGATGGGTGCCAAATTCGGTCAAAACAGCCTATAGTGTGAACACCCTTGTGATGTTGAACCCAAAATAAACATCCCCTTTGCCCCATTTGCCATACGTTTCGGCAATGAAGCCGGGGTCATATATCGCATAACTGTTGGTAAAAAAGAGCTGGAACACATGTCCGCCGGTTTCAAGGTCAAATCCGATGGATAGAGAAGGGTCTGAATCGGCAATCCTGAATTTTTCAGGGATGTAATAATATTCCCCGTTGATGGTGAGTCGTGGCAGGATCTTGAATCTCCCGCCAAAACCCACTGCCGGAATGTCGTTGTAATCCTTTTTCAGTGGCACAAGGTTGTAATGCACCAGAGTAGGAGTGATTTGCAACGACAGGTTCGCATTGAATTTTCTTGCTACCAGCAACTGATGCACATAAGATATCCTGTGCGCAAACAGGTAATCGTACTCAGGAATGGCCCAGGGTATGGACTTGATGTTGACGGAGGAATAGAGTACTGCCGTAACCGGGATGCTGGTGGTGCCCTTCTGCTGCCTGAGCAGGCTCACCTTGACTCCCCCGTCAACCATCTTGTTGAAGCTGCTTCTGCCGATACTGAGACCCACCCTGTCGTGCAGGCCGTATTCCAGTCCAAGCCTCACAGTAGACTGGTCAAGCCCGAAGAATTCTTTTAACCCGCTGTTGACCTTGCCAAAATGGTGGGAAATCACGAAAATCATCTCCCCTGAAGGGGGCAGTTCAACGGATTGACCCAGGATAATCCTGGTCGTTTTAAAGGTAGCAATGGCATAGTCTGCAGTCGCTGGTTCTTCGCCAAACAAATCCTGAAGATCATCCTGTGCCATCGCAGGTGACCAGCAGCACCATGCCATAGCAAGTGCCAATAAAAGTCTGTATTTCATCGTGTTATAGTTTTGATGCCTCGAAATTTACGGCAATGGTAATCTCTTCTGCGACTGCTTTAGGCCTCTTCACATTGTAGTCTTTCAGCTTGATGATGAACTCCGATTTTCCGATAATCGCATTTCCCTTCACCTCAATCGTTCCTTTTGTTGTCACCTGCTTTGTAACGCCGTGAATGGTCAGGTCGCCGCTCACCTCCACATTATGCAGACCGTTTTTTGACAGGTCAATCTTGCTGTAATCCTTGATTTTGCCATTAAATACGGAATTCGGGTACTTGTCGGACTCCATGTAGTTTTCATTGAAATGTTGCTGCATCAGCGCTTTCTCAAAAGTAAACGATTTGATAAGCACACGGAATGCCATCGTGCCGTCGGCAAAATTGAGGGCCACATTAACCTGGTTGTTGTGGGCTTCGATGTCCTCTATCGGTGTCTTTGAAAAGAATGAAACTTTCCCGTTCTTGGTCAGGTATCGCTGCCCGAAAAGTGACAGAGGCAGGAGCAACAATATGGCGATTGCGATTCGTATCATATTAAGATTGATTTAAGGGTTAACCAAAGTGCATTTTTCAAGTATCACATCCTCACCGTTATAGCCTGTACAAAAGCCCTTGATTGTAAATGTTTTACCTACAAGTTTCACATCTTCCGGGAGCGCCTCCAGAAAAGTGCATCGAACCCCTATCGGTCCAAACATCCCCTCATCCATTTGGAAAACGGCAATGGTCAGACTATCGACTGATTCAAAGGCATCAGGACTTCCGCTGATCTCCAGGATCCTTCCGTTGTACAGGGTGGCGGCGCCATCTTTGTCCAGCACATAGGCGTTGAACAACTCCTCCGGTGTCAGCGAATATTCAGCGTTTGCAGCAGCGTAGTCAGGATGGGGTTTATTGTACACGAAAAACCAGACAATAAGGAAAGTGGCGATGGCAATCAGGGCTAGTACAATAAGGACCAAGACTTTTCTGTTCATTTTGAGCAAGTATTAAGTTAGCAGATAAACCCTTTCGGGTCTAATTATCCGGATAGCCCTGGTTAATCCAGGCATTGATTCTTTTCAGCGCACAGCTGTCGAGTTGGGGTTGACCCTGGGGCATAGCCGAAAAGCCCGGGAGGTGATTGACAGCTCCTTTAAGTTTCCCGTTTCCGGCCACAACACTCAGGCCGGCATAACCGGAAGTGTTCACCCCTCCCAGGGGAGCTGCAGCGCTGTGACAGCTGTTGCATGAGGCAGTCATCAATGGGGCGATATGGTTTGCATAGGAGACCTGGAGGGTATCACAGTCATCCAGATTTCCAGATAAATCCTCCTCATTATCCCTGGTGCATCCCAGGACAGCGATGACCATCAGAAGAAAAAAGGTAGCAAAAGACAAGAGTTTCATAGGGTCCCGGGAGTGGGGGCTACCCCTGCTGAAGTTCGACACGTCCAA
>JAWOGX010000159.1:0-3248 GCA_046496455.1 Bacteroidales bacterium
CGTGCGACAATATCGAACAAACGTGTAACCTTGTGCTCCATTGTGTTGTTTTTGGTGATGGTTTGTAAATTTTGGCTAAAAATAGTAAAAGATGGAAAAATTCCAAAAATGGAAATGAATTTTTTCATTTTCCCCGGATTCAGTATTGAAGAAGAAATTATCATCAACTCTTTTATTTCCTGCTTAGGATACTCCGGAATTTCTTAGTATCTTGGTCTTCAATTCTTAAATCAAAAGAAATGAACAGTTGGCAAAGGTTTTTAGAAAAATTCAACAATTTCTGGGGGGCTGAAATATTCCAGCTTGGCGGTACCGCAATCACCCCCGGATCGCTTTTCATGATTATCCTCTCACTCTTTCTGCTGTTCTATATCACGGGGAAATTACATAAGCTATTGATTAAGAGGATTTTTCCGAGGTACAATATCGATCCCGGTGTCGGTGTTTCCATGGCTACCCTGACCAGGTATCTTCTCATTGTTATCGGACTCGTCATCATTTTTCAGACTTCCGGCATCGATCTGACAGCCCTGGGTATCCTGTTTGGTGCTCTTGGAATCGGTATCGGTTTCGGGTTGCAGAATATCACCAGCAATTTCATCAGCGGTATCATCATCCTTTTTGAAAAGCCGGTCAAGATCGGTGATCGCGTAGAGGTGGATGATATTGTCGGGAATATTGTGAAAATTTCTGCCCGCGCCACCACCATCATCAATAATGACAACATTGCGGTCGTGGTCCCCAATTCCGAATTCATTAACGGGAAGGTGATCAACTGGAGCCTGAACGACCGGAATGTCCGCTTCAATTTCCCTGTTGGGGTATCCTATAATGAAGATCCGATGAAAATTAAAAAGATACTGCTGGATGTGGCATACGCCAATTCAGGGGTGATGAAGAACCCACCTCCCGATGTTTTATTTCAGGAGTTTGGCGACAGCAGCCTCGATTTCAACCTCAGGGTGTGGACGCAGAAATACAGCGACAGGCCAATGGTGTTAAAGAGCCAGCTTTATTATGCAATATTTGAAAAATTCAAGGAATACGGTGTAGAGATTCCCTTTCCCCAAAGGGATGTGCATTTTAAAAGCGGATTCGGAGAAATGCCGGTCGTTCCAAAGTCTCAGTAGCGCTGATCAGGAAAACCTATGGGTTAATAAAGGCTGTGAACAAATCAACGCCAATTTCACCATATCACTTGAATCCTTGCAGTTTTTCTTCTATCCAGTGGCGGGCGTTGATAAATGCCTCTATCCACGGTGAAACTTCATCTTCTCTTCCTTCGGGATAGTAAGCCCAGTTCCACGGATAGATTGTTCTCTCAAGATGGGGCATCATCGCCAGGTGTCGGCCGTCAGGGCTTGCAATGGCTGCCGCATTGCAGTCCGAACCGTTTGGATTCCCCGGATAGGCATTGTAGCTGTATTTAGCGGGGATATGGTATTCAGACTCAGCAAGAGGAAGAGAGAACTTCCCTTCCCCGTGCGCCACCCAGATGCCTAGCCTGCTCCCTGCCAGTGATTTCAGCATCACACTGTGGTTGTCGGCAATGTCAATGGTCAGGAAGGCAGATTCGAATTTATGGGTGTCGTTATGGAGCATAGCCGGCCTGTGTGGATGTTCCGGATAGACCAGCCCGAGTTCAACCATAAGCTGGCAACCATTGCATACACCGAGGCTGAGGGTGTCGGGGCGTGCATAGAACCTTTCCAGGGCAGCTTTTGCCACAGGATTGAAGAGAAATGCCCCGGCCCATCCCTTGGCTGATCCAAGCACGTCGGAATTGGAAAATCCTCCGACAAACACAATGAAATGGAGGTCCTCCAGGGTTTCACGGCCCGATATCAGGTCAGTCATATGAATGTCACGCACATCGAATCCGGCAAGGTGCATTGACCATGCCATCTCCCGATCACCATTCACCCCTTTTTCCCGGATGATACCGGCCTTGATGCCGGTGGGTGCCTTCCGCTCAGGGTCAATACCCAGGCTCGAATAGGTGCCTGTGAAGTGTGCAGGCAGCCTGAATTTCAAAGGCTGACCAGTGAAATTCTGGTAGCGAAGCTCTGCATGTTTGTCGCCGCTTTGTTTTCGGTCAAGCTGCCAGGAGGTGTGGTACCAGATCTGTCGCTGGGTTGCTATACTGAACCGGTAAAGGGCCTCTCCGGATTTTATTGCTGCAATCCCTGTTTCATTGGTGCTTCCGAGAACTGTATACCCAAGCCCGTATTTGGTGATCAATGCGCTTACCCTGTCAACATCGGAGACCTGTATCACTACACCGGGTTGCTCGCTGAAGAGCACTTCCATTGCACTGATTCCTGCCGGAATTTCAGTGTCCACCTGGAAACCGCCACGGGTTGAGGGAAAGGCCATTTCAAGAAGGGTGGTAATCAAACCACCTGCAGAAATATCATGCCCTGCCAGGATAAGACCCTGGGAAATCAATTCCTGGATCAACAAAAAACCGTTCATCAGGGTCAATGCATCCACGTCGGGAGTGGTGTCCCCCAGGGCGTTGTTCACCTGTGCAAGGGCACTTCCACCGAGGGAATAATTGTTTTGTGACAGATGAATTTGAATGAGTTTTGAACCTGGCTGGTATTTCAGGTCCGGGGTAATGCACCGGCGGATATCACTCACTTCAGCCACGGCAGAGATTATAACGGTACCAGGACAGAGCACTTTGCTGCCGTCAGGGTATTTCTGGGTCATGGACAACGAGTCTTTTCCCGTTGGAATGTTGATCCCAAGTTCAATGCAGAAATTACTCATGGCTTGCACAGCTCTGTATAGTCTTGCATCTTCACCAGGATTTTTACTGGGCCACATCCAATTGGCACTCAGCGATACGCCGGTAAGTCCGTGGGTGAGCGGAGCCCACATCAGGTTGGTAATCGCTTCTGCTACGGATAGCCTTGATCCGGCTTCAGGATCAATCAGGGCTGCAACAGGGGCGTGCCCGATGGCAGTCGCAATGCCTCTGGTTCCGGTATAATCCATGGCAACCACTCCCACATTGTTCAGTGGCAACTGAGCTCACCGGTGCATTGCTGTAAGGCCACACGGCCGGTCACAGACCGGTCTGCCTTGTTGGTGAGCCAGTCTTTGCAGGCAACGGATTCCAACTGGACCACCTTTGACAGTTCCTTTTCAATATCATGGGCATGCATTGCTATTGGTTTCATGGCAGGAATAATGGTGCTGTCTTTCAGCACCGTGCGGGGAGGTTTTCCGAAGAAATCTGT
>JAWOGX010000199.1:0-12147 GCA_046496455.1 Bacteroidales bacterium
GGGTAGATGAAACCGAGGTGATCGGCTGGGTACCCACCATGCAAAATGTGAGCCACTTTACCGAACTGAACCAACTCAAAGACGAGTTTGTCAGCACGGTTTCGCATGATCTACGCTCGCCGCTGGCGGCTATTTTGATTGCCACCGAACTGGTGCCCCAAATTGGCCCTGTCGACAAACAACAGCAAGAACTACTGGGCACCATCGAGGGCCGCGTGCGCAGTATGCACGAACTTATCGATGACCTGCTTGACGTGGGCAAAATTGAAGCCGGCATCGATATAGACCTGAGCCTTATGGAACTGCCGCCCCTGATCGAAGAGGCTATGTACTTGCTCAAAGACAAAAGCCCAGATTGAGGAAAAAGTCGCTTTGGTGCTGGAGCAGGTAGGATTGGCCGATACGGTGAATCAGATGCCTTCAGAGTTGTCGGGAGGGATGCGGAAAAGGATCAGTCTGGCCCGAACCATCATTGTTGACCCGATGATTATGCTGTACGATGAGCCAACCACCGGGCTTGATCCGGTCACTTCAGACGAGATCAGCGCCCTGATCAATTTTGTGCAGGAAAAATACAAAACCTCTTCCATCATCATTACCCACGATATTGAATGTGCCCGTGCAACAGCCGACAGGATTATCATGCTGCATGATGGTGAAGTTTACAAGGTGGGCAGCCTGAAATCATTTGAGCAGTCGACAGATGCTTTGATAAAATCATTTTTCAAAGGCTGATGCACGCAATAAATACTATTAATACAAAGCAGCTATGGATACGCACACGCAAAGATTTAAAGTACGACTGGGCCTCTTTATCGCAGGAGGGTTGTTGTTTTTTGCCATTGCCATTTTCCTCATTGGAAAACAACAGAATTTATTCAATCCGGTTTTTAGGGTTACTACCACCTTTTTTAATGTAAGTGGTTTGCAGGTGGGCAATAATGTAAGGTTTTCCGGGATCAATGTCGGGATTGTGGATGCGATCAGGATTATCAATGATTCAACGGTTCAGGTTGATATGCTGATCCGGAAAGATGTTCAGGAGTTTATCAAGTCAGATAGCGAAGCAAGCATTAATTCTGACGGCATTATCGGGGATAAGGTTCTGGTCATCAGCCAGGGAAGCAACACATCCCCGATGGCTACCGATGGCCAGCGCATAAAGTCGCAAGTCCCGGTCGAGTTTAACGATATCATCATCAGTTTGCAGGCTACCGCTCTTAATGTGGAGATTATCTCTCTTGAACTCGCCGAAATTATGGTCAATATCAACAGCGGTGAAGGGGCGCTGGGTCGCCTCATCCATGACCCCCAAATGGCGGATAATACAGGCCAGACCATCCTTAACCTGAAAAGAAGTTCAAAGGGGCTTGATGAAAATATGCAGGCACTTCAGGATAATTTTCTCCTGAGGGGCTATTTCAGACGCAAAGACAAGAAGGAGGAGAAAGCAATAGAGGAAGAAAAAGATGAAGCAAAAAAGCAGGAGAAAGCGCAGGAGAAAGCGCAGGAGAAAGCGCAAAAGGAATTAGAAGATAAAGCCAAAGAGGAAGCGAAAGAGAAAGCCAAAGAGGAAGCGAAAGAGAAATAAACCGCCATTCATCTTCTGACAAGAATGAATGGATATCTGAAGCATCAGAGATATGATTACTGCAAAAGGATTTAATCATGACAAGTGTCAGGAATGCCTCAGTATTGTGTTGTGTCCTATGGATGTCCATCCATGTATCGTTTGCGCAGGAACGGAAGCCTGCCGGGGATTCCACACTGCGCTACGAAAATGTCGAAGGTTACAGCAGCAAAAGGGGGTTTACCAGGTTTATGTATCGCTTGTTTTATGACCCTGCACCCGCCGGGAACAAACTGCGCACTGCAAAACAAATCACAGAGAAGAGTCCCGACACCTGTTTTCAGGGGAAAGTGATCAGGCATATTTACATTCAGACACTTGATCCTTTTGGTAATTCCGCAAGAGATACCGTGACTTCTTCCTTGCGCCTTTTGACGGAACTGGGCAATATTTGTCATCTGAAAACCCACCCCTCTGTCGTCGCAAACCTGTTGCTGTTTCGTTCCGGCCATACCTACGATTCTCTGCTGGTCAATGAGTCGGAGCGGTTGGTAAGAAGTATGCAGTTTGTCACTGATGTTTCCTTCTTTACCCGGGTCGTCAATCCCGATGTGGATTCAGTGGATGTGTTCATCCGTGTGCTGGACATCTGGAGCATTGTTCCGGCGGTTTCCCTCTCTTCAGGCCGCTTTGCACTGGATCTGGGCGACGATAATCTTATTGGGTCAGGTCATGCGTTCCACAACAAGTTTCTCCTCGACAGGGAAACGGGGGATTATGTGAACCAGGCCACGTATTTTATTCCAAATATTGGCCATACTTTCATCCATTCCATCCTGCAGTACGGAACGGATGAGTTTGGAAATTTCAACAAGCTGGTTACTGCCGAGCGATCTTTTTTTTCGCCCTACTCGCCATGGGCCGCAGGGGTGGGGTTGCTTCAGCAATCGCATGGTAAACCGCTGGGATCCGAAAACGGATTGCGTTATAAGCTCAATGCCCAGGATTTCTGGTTGGGAAGTGCTGTGCAATTGTTTGAAGGAAATTCTGAATACTCCCGTACAACCAGGTTTGTGACTGCTGCCAGGTTTGCCAGGACCCGCTATACTGAAAAACCTTTGCCATTCCTGGATACGGCCGGTTTATACGAAGGTGAGGATCTGTACCTTGTCACTTTTGCCCTTTCATCGTGGCAATTCATTCAGGATCAATTTGTGTTTAAATTCGGACTTACGGAAGACATCCCCGTTGGGAAGATAGTTAGTTTTACAACGGGCTACCAGCTTAAAAATAATGAGAAAAGAGCTTATTTTGCAGCCGGCCTGGCTTATGGAAACTATCACCCGTGGGGGTATCTGAGGCCTGCCATTGTGCTTGGTACCTTTGTCGGTAAGTCTGGCACAGAGGAGGGCGTTTTTGGCGCAGGTGTGTACTATTTTTCGGGGCTTATTGAGGCAGGGGGATGGCGCTTCAGGCAGTTTATCAAATCCCAGGTTACCCTGGGGATGAACCGTCTTCCATTTGATAGCCTATCGATCAACAATGAACTCGGGATCACGGGATTCAATAGCCCTACCTTGTCAGGGGCCAGCCGGTTGCTTTTTTCTTTACAGACTCAATCCTATCCGCCGTGGAATTTTATCGGCTTTGATTTCGGTCCTTTTTTTACCTTTTCACTCGGCATTCTTGGAGATAAAGACCTTGGGTTCCGCCACCAAAAAATATATACCCATTTTGGATTGGGTGTGCTTGTGAAAAATCAGCGCCTGTTGATGAATACCTTTCAGTTTTCCATTTCGTATTATCCTGAAATCCCTGGTCAGGGGTTCAATCTGTTCAAGATTAATTCTTTTCATACCAATGATTTTGGTTTGCAGGGCTTTGAAATTGGAAAGCCAGCCACACTGGAATTCAGATAGCAGTGAAAATTGACAGTCTGCCTTTCCTCTTCAGTTTGCTGCAACTCCTGCCGTGAATTATGTAACACTTTCACAAAGTTCCGTAAGAGGGAGGGCTCGTTGTGTTCATACCTTTAAGCATAACTTAAAAACTGATGTTATGCCAATTTTAACGATCCTGATTGTGCTGGTCATTGCCGGCGTTTTGCTCTGGCTGGTGAATGCCTATATACCTATGGATGTGAAGATCAAACGAATTTTGAACATCGTCGTGGTGATCTTTGTGATAATCTATTTGCTAAAAGCATTCGGCATCCTTGATTTTCTTGCTGGTGTCAAAGTATAGCCAGGGGATATAGCTTAATGCCCGGTTACTGTCTGTGCAAAAAAAAATAGCCCTATGTCCCAGAAAGACTCCGGGGTGATTATGTATTTACAACTATGGCAAAATTCGCTAAGGTTGTACGGAAAACGCTAAAGGTGATCCTTTATGGGGTCATTGGATTTGTTGTGCTTGTCATTCTTCTGACTTTGTGTCTGCAAATCCCTTTTGTGCAGAACATGATTCTCCGGCAAGCCACTTCGTATGTGCAGAAGAAGACCCACACCACGGTAGAGATCGAAAATATCCGCATCTCATTTCCAAGGTCAGTGGTTGTTAAGGGTGTTTACCTTGAGGACAGCAATACAGATACACTGCTTTATGCCGGAAAGCTGAAGGTGTCCGTTGTTTTAAGAGGTTTATTCAGAAATAAGCTGCACATTAAACATATAGTGCTTAGCGAGGCTGTGGCGAACCTTCACCGCACTGATGCCGATTCTGTTTTTAATTACCATTTCCTTTTGACAGCCTTCAGCGATACCAGCCGGAAGCCAGAAACGAAATCTTCTGATCCCTCTGCACTGACTGTCAGCATCGACAAGGTTTTTCTGAAAAGCATCTCCTTGCTGTATGATGACGCTTATGCAGGTGTTTATGCCAGATTGAACCTGGGTTACTTAAAGCTGACTGCCGGGAAGCTTGACTTTGGTCAATCATTGTATAATCTTGATGACCTTTCAATACGCAACATGGAGGCAAGCGTTTTATTGACAAAACCTTTTCCTGACGACGGATCGCCACCGGAAGGCAGGTTGCCAAAGATTGCCGCCAGGACGATCAGCATCCGTAACGCCAATGTTGCGTATGGGGATTCGCTCCTGCACCTGTCGGTTGCTGCATTCATTCAGCAATTGGGGGTAAAGAACGGAGCTGTCGACCTGGAGCTGCAAAAGGTGTTGGCCGGGAAGGCAGAATTGTCAGGCAGCACCGTGCGGTATGTCAGTATTTCTCCGTCGGAGAGGACTGACACGCCGCGGCAGGAGAGTAATCAACCTCCTGAAGGGAATGATTGGGTCGTTGCGGTGGAAGATGTTGCCCTGAAGGATAACCATTTTGAATACACGATTGCAAACAAGAGGGGAGTACCCGGAACATTTGATGTGAATCACATGGAATACGACCATTTGAACCTTCTTGCCACGGACATTTATTATTCTTCTTTAAAAACGGAAGCGGTGGTTAAGGAGTTCTCTGCAATCGATAAAAATGGTTATGTTATTCAGGATTTTCAGACGGAGTTCAGCATGGATGCCCACTCCATTTCTGCAAAAAAACTGAGCCTTTCGACACAGTTGTCCGCAATTCAGGCCGATATCAGCATCCGGTTTCCATCCCTGGCATCCGTGCTGGATTCACCGGAATTGGTCTCAGTAGATCTTTTGTTGAAGCATGCCAGCATCACCACATCCGACCTTACCTATTTCAGCGAACAACTTTCTGAACTCCCCTTCTTTGACCGGCCTATGAATGTTACCACCGTTTCAGGCAGGATCACAGGCTCACTGGACAATCTGAGGGGGCGAGACATCGCCATGAAGACGGGGCATCAAACAACCCTGAATGCCAATCTCTCCATCACCGGCTTGCCCGATATCCAAAAGGCTCAGTTCGACATTCCTGCCGCTCATGTCAAAACAGGGAAACAGGATCTTGAAATGTTCGTGGGAACCTTTATCCCGGATCATTTGGAAATGCCCTACCAGATGGACTTCCTGGTAAACTTCAAAGGAGGGATGGAATCTTTTGACACCAGGGTGAATCTGCGCAGCAGCTATGGGTCAGCCAACCTGGTTGCCACCCTTGGCAATCAGGATGAATTTACCGCCAGTTTTGAAACAGATCATTTTGATGCAGGCAGCCTGCTGAAAGATGCATCGATGTACGGCCCCGTGTCTCTCACAGCAGAGGTTGCCGGCCAGGGGCTGACACTGGAAACGGTGGCTGCCCGAATCAAAGCGGATGTGAGCCAGCTATACCTGAACCAGTACAACTATCAGAATCTGAAAGTGAACGGAAGAATCAGCGGCAGGGAATTTAATGGGGATATAACGTTGAAGGATCCCAATGCATCTTTTGACTTTTCAGGCCTGGTAAATCTGAACCCGGACCAGGAGCGCTTTCAATTCCGTTTGAACCTCATTGGCGCAAACCTTCAGAAACTGAATCTCACCACAGAGGATGTCAGGATAGGGTTTCATGCCACTGCCGACATCATGGGAGGGATGGATCGTGTGAATGCAATCAGGGGAACAGTGGGGGTTTCGGACTTTGTGCTTGTCAGGGGCGCTGAAGTGTATGCGCTGGATTCATTGCTCTCCATCTCCTTCAACGCTGCGGAAAAACGGAGGAAGGAACGACCGGAGGACCCCCTCATCAGGGTTGAATGCGCCGGTGTTTTATCCCCTTTTGCGTTGGTGGATGAATTCATGCAATTCACCCGGCAATATTTTTCGGTTTCCGAATCACCTGAACCGGTATATGCCAGGGAGGAATTTTCCGATTTTACCTTTTCAATCCATCTGCAAAACCATCCCGTCCTCTATGGAATGTTGCTCCCCTCTTTAAAAGATATAGGGCCGGGAACCATTTCAGGCAGTTTCGACGCAAGGAACAATGCGCTGGTTCTTGATGCAGAAATGCAGAAAATCACCTATGAATCAAGTGAAATCCATGACCTCGTCATGAAAATCAGTTCCGATCCGGTTGCCTTGCATTATAAAGTGTCAGGCAGTGCAGTTACCAGTGGGCAGATCGTGTTGGAAAACCTGATGGTTGAAGGGAGGGTTCAGCAAAACAACCTGTTTGTTCACCTCCTGTCGGAAGATGCCTCAAAGAACAAAAAGATCGCCTTGCGGTCACAGATTTCTGTAAATGCGGGCCAATATACCCTGGTGCTGGACCCGGATCAGTTTTTTCTGCTGAACAAACGATGGGATATTGCGCCTGATAATTCGATTGAGTTTGGAAAAGAGGGATTCAGGATTCGCAACTTTTCTATGCGCAATGCAGACAGCGAAGTGAAGATGGCTTCTGTCCATGGCCGGTTGAATGATGATATCGTTGTAGAAATCAGGAGGTTTTCCCTGGATGATGTTTCACAGGTGATTGAGGGCGATTCAAGTATTGTGAAGGGCATGGCAGATGGGGACCTGCTGCTTAAGAGGATTGGGGAAAATTACGGGCTTATTGCAGATGCTTCCATCACCAACCTGTTCTATCACAACATCCCCATCGGTGATGTTGTCATCAGCGCAGATAATCCGGAGCATGAAAGATTTGATATTGAGGTGGCTTTGTCCGGTGCCGATAATGAGATGAAAGCAGCGGGGTATTACACTCCGGGGGGTGGCAGTCAGTCGCTTCTCATTGATGTGGCCATTCAATCCCTGTCGATGAAAACTATCGAGGCTTTTTCTCAGGGGTATATCTCTGAAGCAGACGGATTCATAACAGGCAACCTGTCAGTCACGGGATCCATCAGGGTTCCGGTCGTGGTGGGGGAAATTGTGTTTAATGATGCGTTCCTGAACCCTTCAGTGCTGAATAACAGGTTGGCATTAAGGCGAGAATCCCTGGTGCTGAAAGAGGATGGGGTTTATTTTAATTCTTTCACCCTGCGGGATGATTATCAAAATACCGCCATTCTTGACGGATCCGTAAAAATGAAGAATTTTGATGATTTCTTCTTCGATCTTCATTTAACCACGGATAAATTCCAGTTCATCAACACCACTGTACACGACAATCAGTATTATTTCGGCAGGATGATCATCGATAGCAGGATCGATATCAACGGCACGATGATTCTCCCGGTGATCACCGGAAGGGTTAAGCTTACTGAGGGTTCAGGTTTCACCGTTGTTGTCCCTGAGAGCGAACTGAATACCGACAGGGGTGAAGGTGTGGTCGAATTTGAAGACACAGTTACCGCAACCAGTCTTTTATACGAATCCGTCACCAATACTGAAAAGATACCTGTCTTTTCCGGGTTTGATCTCTCTGTGATTGTCGAGATCGATCAGGATGCTACCCTGAAGCTGCTGATGGATCCCACCTCCAAAGATTCGCTGGTGGTAAGGGGTGACGCAGCCTTAAGTTTCACGATAGACCGCAGTGGTAAGATCAGCCTGACAGGCGGGTATAACCTTGTTGGGGGGAGTTACCAGGTGTCGTTGCAATCGATGTTGAAGCGGGATTTTGATATTATTCCCGGCAGTACAATTATTTGGAGCGGTGATCCCCTGAATGCCGGGATTGACATCAAGGCAAAATATGAGGTCAGGGCAGCCCCCTATGATCTGGTGGCCACCCAGATCACATCCATGAGTGCGACTGAGCAGGGGAGCTATAAGCAGCGATATCCATTCTGGGTGATCATTCATTTGCGTGGAGAAATTCTCCATCCTGTCATCAGCTTTGAAATACAACTTCCGCCAGAGGAGAAGGGAATTCTGGGAGGAGCCATGAACCAAAAGCTGGTCATGCTGAATGAAGACGAATCAGCCCTGAATAAGCAGGTGTTTGCGCTATTGATCATGGGTAGGTTTATCCAGGAAAACCCACTGCAAACATCCTCCGGAGGTGCTTCGATGTTGGTTCGCACCACGGTGAGCAATTACATTTCTTCCCAGCTGAACAGACTTAGCGCGAAGGCATTGCCCGGTACTGAGTTGAATTTTGATGTGCAATCCTATGATGATTACCAGACAGGTGAAGCGCAGGGGAGGACCGAAGTGGAATTGGGGATTAAGAAACAGCTTTTCAAGGAACGGCTGTCCATTCAGGTCGGAGGAGCCGTGGATGTGGAGGGGGAAAGGGCAAGGGAGAATTCAGCCAGTGAAATAACCAGTGATGTGACGGTTGAATATAAGTTGACAAAGGATGGCCGTTATCGCCTGAAAGGGTTCAGGCATAACCAGTATGAGGGCATTATCGAAGGCCAGCTGGTCGAATCCGGTGTGGGGTTTGTCTATGTGCTTGATTTTGACCGTTGGAAAGAGTTGTTCAGGGCTCCTGTGAAAAAGAAGGATGTTTACAAAAAAGAAGATGACGATGATTCGATTCCAAAACCATAGACATTGCCTGATCCTTGTTTGCCTGGTGATCGGGGGGTGCAGCAGCACAAGCCATCTGCCAGGGGGTGATAAATTATACAAAGGTGCCGAAGTAAGGGTAGTATCGACAGAGATCAGGAATACCCGGAAAGTCAGGGCAATTGCCAGTGATGCTGTGCGCGACCAACCCAACCAAAAGTTTCTGGGGATGCGCACGGGGCTTTGGCTCTACAGGACTGTTGGTGATGAACCCGATACCAGGTTTGGGAAGTGGCTGAAAAGCAAAGGGGAACCCCCCGTAGTCATTGGGGAAATTTCACCTGATATTACCGCGGCCAACATCGATGCAAATCTTTTCAATGCCGGATATTTTCATAGCTTAACGGTGCCGGAAGTGGTAACAAAAAAACGTTCGGCCAAAGTTGTGTACACTTCTCATGTTTCGAAACCCTACGCCATTGGATCGTTTACTGTTGCAATTCCCGATACCCAGATTGCAAGGCTTATACATTCGGTCAGGCACGACGCCCATGTGAAGCCGGGAAAGGATTTCAGCCTGGCCCTGCTTAAGATTGAAAGAGAGCGTGTTGATGAACTGCTGAAGAACAATGGGTACTTCTTCTTTGATCCCGATTACCTCCTCTTCAAAGCAGATTCTTCCGGGGCAGACCATCTCGTAGATCTGATACTTACCCTGAAGGACAGCATTCCGGACGATGCCACAAGGGTATACCGCATAAACAAGGTCTATATTGATCAGAATTACTCCCTTGACGATGAACTTGCGGGAAGCCAACCCGATACGATCCGCTACGCCAAAAACGTTATTTCCGGGCCTGAAAAGGAAATGAGCATCAGGCTGCCTGTGGTTCTCGAGTCTGTGTATCTGCGAAAGCATAAAGTATATACAAGGGAAAACCACATTGTCACGCTCAACCGGCTGATGTCGCTGAACAGCTTTAAATTCGTTCAGGTGAAGTTCTCCGGGAGCGATACTGCCATTGAAGGATTTCTGGATGTGACCATTTTGCTGACCCCGATGACGAAGCGTACTGTGCGGTTTGAAATGGATCTTGTCTCTAAATCGAATAATTTTATGGGCCCCAGGCTCAATATCAGCTCGCTGAACAGAAATGTCTTCGGAGGCGCAGAACACCTCACTATAAATCTGGCAGGTTCATTCGAAATCCAGTTAAGCGGAAACAGCGAGAATCTGTATACTTACTCCCTGCAGCCTCAGGTTGATCTGACCTTTCCGCGTTTCCTGGTTCCTTTTGAAGTAAACAGATCCAATATCATTTATGCTCCCAGGACAACCTTCCTGTTATCCAGCCATTATGTAAAAAGGCTTGCGTATTTTGATATGTATCATCTCCAGTTCAGCTATGGCTTTTCGTGGAAGGAGAACATCCGGAAAGAGCACGTAATAAAGCCTTTCAATATAAGCTTTGCTTCTGTCAGGAATAAATCCGATCAATTTAAAGCGTTGCTGGAGGGGAACCCTTTCCTGAAGAAAAGTTACGAGGAACAGTTCATCGCCGGGATGAACTATTCCTTTACCTACAACGAACAAGTGCATCCGGATAAAATAGCCCAATCGTACCTTCAGTTGTATGGTGAGACCGCTGGCAACAGTTTGACCCTGGCACACATCATCGGAGGTAACAGGCCCACTGCGGAAGATCCCGCCACCATACTGGGATCTGTCTACTCGCAATTTTTCAAGGTCACCCTGGACGGGCGATTTTACTACAATTTAAATCCTGAAAGCAAGTTTGCCTTCAGATTTTTTTCCGGGGTAGCCAGGGCTTATGGCAACTCCTCTGTGTTGCCCTATGCGATACAATTCTTCAGCGGTGGTGCCAACAGCCTTCGGGCTTTCAGTATCAATGCTGTAGGGCCAGGCACCTACCATCAGGAAGATTTTGAAGTGGCTGGATTTCTGCGACTTGGGGGTGATATCAAACTGGAATCCAATGCGGAATACCGCTTCACCATATACCGCATGGTTAAAGGTGCAGTGTTTATGGATGCCGGGAATGTCTGGTTGCATAAGTCGAACGCTGCCGCACCCGGAAGCCCGTTCCTGTTTTCAGGGTTTATGAATGAGCTTGCTGTAGGGGCAGGCCTGGGAATCCGCCTCGATGTTTCTTTCTTCATTTTACGGTTTGATCTGGCTTTCCCCCTGCGAAAACCCTGGCTGGAGGAAGACGCCAGATGGGTGGTTGATGAAATCAGCTTTGGCAACCCTTCATGGAGAAAGGAGAATCTGAGATTGAATGTGGCTATTGGCTATCCCTTCTGAAAATCATCGTTTAACGAAATGCATAAAAAAAACAGGCGCCACAGGAAACCCTGCGACGCCCGTCCACCTGTATAACCCAAAACACTAAAAACGGTATCCGAGTGAAAACCCGAAACCGGTATTTTTGATGACTGACTCATCATTATTTAAAATCTTGTATTCGGGATTGATCCCGATCAACCCCAACTGGCTGTTCAGAAGGGCAAACAGCCCGCCTGCAGTCTCATATCCGAAAAAGATATTCCCACCGGCATCAAAAGCTTTGTAGTAAGGTACGGTAAGCGGATCTCCAACTTCCACAGTGTTTTGGAATGTAATATCGGATTCATCGCTTACAGAACCAATGTCTGTAGTAACTTTCCCCTTGACAGCATAGCCGACATATGGCCCGAAACCAAGCATCACAAATCCCGATCCCAGTGATCCCTTGTAAACCAGGTTTAAAGGCAACTCAACATAGGATAGGTTTGTTGTGGTATGGGCTATCGTACCGTCATGCTGCGCCCCTTTGGTGCTGAACATCAGGCCGGGTTGGAAATAGAATTCAGGCACGAGCGGTATCTGTAAATTGATTCCGGCATGAAAACCAGTAATAAGATCATTTTCAAGTTTGTCACCGTCGTAGTTTTTGCCATTCAGGTTCTGAAAATTCACCCCGCCAAGGATCCCGAAAGAAGTTCCCTGCGCAGTCACAGCCGCCAGTGGAAGTAAAATAACCATTAAAGTAAAAATCAGGTTCTTTTTCATGTTGTGTCTTATTATTTATTTAACCCTTTAGTTTGATGCGTTTTGCTTGGCATCGTTTCTCATTTTTTCATTGGCTGAGATCAGAAACTCCACCCTGCGGTTCTGTGCTCTTCCACTTTCCGTGTCATTGGAATATTTCGGCACCTCTTCTCCATAACCTTTCACCGTAATGCGGCTTGTCCTGATGTTTT
>JAWOGX010000308.1:0-8215 GCA_046496455.1 Bacteroidales bacterium
TTCAACCTGTACAACTTCCTTGTCATCCACAAACTGCCATTTCCCTTCGTAGGAAACCGGCTGATCAAGAATAACGAGGGTTTCCTTGTAACTGCCGTCACTGTTGAATATCTTGGTCCAGGGGGTAGTCACCTGGTTGCCATCATAATTTTCCAGTGTCCACTCACCGGTAAGGCGAGCTTTTTTGGTTGCCAGTGAAAACGCGGGGCCCTCTTCGTATTTCCCACAGGATATTGAACCTAAAATCATTACGGAAACCAGCACCATTGCCAAGTAAACTGAACTTCTGCGCATATCGGATTATTTAAGTTTGTGCCGCAAACCTACTCATTTTTCCTGAAAAACCTGTAGGTTTGTAATGCTAAACGAATTTATTTTTTATATTGAATATCAAACCATTACAATTCAGTACCATTGGGTTTCCCATCCTGATAGCCCTATTGCTCGCGATTCCTGCATTTATGCTCAACCTGGGTATTATGCCTTACACCAGCGATGAGCCCACACGGGGTATCGTAACCCTGGAGATGATGTATTCAGGAAATTATGTCACGCCCACTTTCACCGGAGAATACTATTACAATAAGCCTCCCGGATACAACTGGATATTGTCACTCTTTTTCCGGGCGGGGAACGGAGCATCGGAATGGCTGATCCGGCTGCCGGCCATTCTTGCCCTGGCGGGTTTTGCATTTTCCATTTTCAGATTCACAGGAAAGTATTTCGGCACAAGGAACGGGTTCCTTGCCATGCTGATGTTCCTGACCTGTGGCCGCATACTCTTCTGGGATTCGATGCTCGGATTGATCGATATCCTTTATTCATGGATCACGTTTGCCGGATTTGCTGTCGTCATAAACAACATAGCGGCGGGAAATTATAAAAAGCTTTTCCTTTATTCATACCTGCTCACAGCAGCAGGTTTTATGCTGAAGGGGATGCCTTCGCTTGCCTTCCAGGGGATCACCCTGATTACTGTCTTCCTGGTTATGAAGAAATTGCGCAGGTTGTTTTCACCATGGCATTTTGCAGGGGCGGGATTATTTCTGCTGATCACCGGGACCTATCTTCTGCTTTACAGCCAGGAGAACTCGCTGCAGCAATACCTCGCCATCCTTTGGGACCAGTCGAGTCAGCGGACAGCTGTCAGGAAAGGGTTTCAGAACACCATAACCCACCTGGTGATGTTCCACCCGGAAATGATCTACCACTTCATCCCCTGGAGCCTTTTAATTCTGCTCCTGGTCCATCGGCCGGTCAGGAAACAATTGTTCGGCAAAGAGGACCTGGCTCATCCCACCAATCATCCAGCCGGGTTTCATCCCCAATTTAAGCTTGTACTCCGTTTAATCTTCTGGGTCTTCACCACCAACATACTGCTCTACTGGCTCTCTCCGGCAACCATCCCGCGCTATGTGCTGATGCTTGCCCCACTCACCTTCATCCCGCTGTTGATATGTTATGGCAATCCTGAAAACCAGCATCTGATTATTCATAAAATATTAAAGACCACATTGTTTTACGTTGCTCCTGCCCTCTTTCTCCTTGTCTTTCTGTTCCTTCCTGCAATACCGCACGTGAAATTCATGAACCATATCGTCCCGCTGAGCATCAGTGCTGCCCTTATCATGGCCTTTGTGCTCGCTTCTGCATTCCGGCACAGGGACCAACATTTTGCACTGCTTTTTATTGTGCTTTTCACGGTGAGGATCGTTTTTAACCTGACCTGGCTCCCTATTAAGTCCCAACAGGTGGGCGAATACCATCAGAAAAATGAGGCGCTGCAAATCAACCGGATCACACAGGGGGCACCCCTGCAAATCATAGGAACCAGCTGGGTGGATCATTCTACGATCCTGTACCTGACCTCCGGCAGGGGTGAGACTGTGACCAGGGCACACGATGCATTTCGCGCCGGCCACTATTACCTTGCCGACGAGAAACGGTTGAAGCGTACCTACGCCAAAGGCCAGGTGCCCTATACCATCCATTTCAACACATTCATCAGGCATGATCGGGGGAAAGTCCACCTGATCACATTTGAAAAAGACTTTTCCATCCAATGAATCACAAACCAGAATTATCGGTCGTCATTATCGCACTGAATGAGGCGACCAATGCAACCATCCTGTTACGAACCATCCTTGACACATTGCATCATGTTGATTATGAAATTATTTTTGTTGATGATGGGAGTTCGGACGGCACAGTGCAGGAGGTTAAAGCCATCAACGACAGGCGGATCAGGCTGATAGAACTTCAGCGGAATTTCGGTCAGAGTGCGGCGCTGGCAGCAGGGATCGAACATGCCAACGGGGCATATATTGTCACCATGGATGCCGATCTGCAAAATGATCCCGCTGATATTCTGCCGATGTTGCAACTGGCACAGGGCGGCGACTGGGACCTGGTCGCAGGGATCAGGAAAAACCGGAAAGACGGCTTCTTCCTGCGCCGGCTGCCAAGCCTCATCGCCAACAGTATCATCCGGCGCACCACCGGGATCAGGATAAAGGATTATGGATGCACCCTGAAGGTTTTCACCAGTGAACTGGCTAAAAACCTGGCTATCTACGGGGAATTGCACCGGTTCATCCCGGTACTGGCCTCGTTTGAGGGGGCGCGGATCACCCAGATTGAGGTGAAGCACCATCCACGCATCCACGGAAAATCAAAATACGGGATCAACAGAAGCCTGAAAGTGGTCAGCGACCTGCTTCTACTGCTTTTTTTCCGGAAATACATGAACCGGCCGATGCATCTTTTTGGTGCACTCGGACTGCTGCTCTTTATTGCCGGGAGCGCCATCGAACTTTACCTGTTCATCCTGAAGCTTCTCGGCAACGATATCTGGGGCAAGCCTGTCATGATCCTTGGGGTGATCCTGCTGGTGCTGGGCATCCAGTTCATTACCACCGGGATCATGGCTGAAATGCTGATGCGCACCTATTATGAGTCGCAGCAAAAGACGCCGTATAAAATCAGAAAGATCACAGGCTTTGAAGGATAAACTGAAAAAAATCGCCATACTTGCGGGTAAGTTGCTGATATCCGCTGCGATGCTGTGGTTTGTCTTTTCGAAGATGGACATCAGGAGCATCTTCAACCTGATTGCCGGCTCAAATCCATGGTGGCTGGTTGGCGCCACATTTTTCTTTATCCTCTCCAAACTGGTTTCTGCCTTCCGGTTAAACCTGTTTTTCAGCGCGGCCGGCCTTCAATTGGCTCAGATTACAAATCTCAGGTTGTACCTTATGGGGATGTTCTACAACCTGTTTCTCCCCGGGGGCATTGGTGGCGATGCATACAAAGTAATCCTGCTCAACCGAAGAAATGAAACGAAACTGAAATTCCTGGTCCAGGCAACCATTCTTGACAGGGTCACCGGGCTGACAGCCCTTTGCATCATCACCCTGTTGCTCCTGGTGTTTCTTCCTCTCCCCCGACTCATGCAAATCGGATCGGTGGCAATCATCCCGGTCATCCTGCTGGTATCCCGGCTCGCACTGAAAAGGTTTTTCCCAAGATTCCTCGGTATCTTTGCAATCAGCAACCTTCAGTCTGCCGGGGTTCAGGTAATGCAGCTGGTCAGTGCGATGATGATCCTTCAGGCTCTTGGTTTCAGCGGTGATTTCATCCTGCTCCTGGCCATTTTCCTGGTCTCTTCGGTGATGGCAGTGCTCCCTTTCACCTTCGGTGGGGCTGGCGCGAGGGAATTCACCTTTGCCCTGGCAGGAACCCTTTTTACCCTCGATCAGGGGACAAGCGAAACTGCGATTGCACTGGGATTGTTGTTTTATCTGATCACTGCCATCACCTCACTTACGGGGATATGGTACCTGTTTTTTCCATTCCCCACCAATGGGTCTGATACGTTAATCAATGATAATGAAGGTATTGTATGAGAGAATGCATCCTGACCATTACCGAACACAAGCTATTTGGCCCCTTGTTTATCCCTTGTACTGCCACCAGGGATGAACACTACTGGACGGAAGTGGAAAGGATTCTTGAGCGCGGACAGATACCGGAAGAGGAAACTGACAGGGAGATATGGCAGCGCATTGCCGGACAGTCCCTCGGCTATTCGGAGCAGGAATTGCTGCTGCGTTTCGGACGACCCAGGGAACTTTTGGTGCGTTTCATTGAGCGGGTTGAAAAATCTCTGATCGACAATCATATACGCCCGTTCATTGAAAAAAGGATGACCGAGATTTTCCTGATCATCAGGGAGCAACAAATCCCTGTGTATTTAATGGATCGCGGCATTAACCTCTGGCACACCAGTGCGATCTATGCGAGCAAAGAGGCAACAGAGATCTTTTTAAAGTTTTCGAGAAATGAAGATGCCATCATCTACCGTCAGAACTGGGCCCTGAAGGGCAAACCGCTAAACCTTACAGGGAGCGGAGCCAGGGTTATCATCAAAGATCCCTGCCTGGTGCTTAAGGATCAGGAGCTGCTGTGGTTCATCGACCCGATAGACCACCACAAGATTCAGCCTTTCTTCGCCAAACCTGAAATTTCGATACCGAGGCGGGCTGAAAAGATGTGGTTTGAAAAGTTCCTGACCAAAACGATACAGAAATTCCACGTTGAAGCAGAAGGCTTTGAGATCGAAGAGATTGACGGTGACCCTGAGACCGTCCTTTACCTGGAGCAGGACTGGCAGGGGCGTGCTGTGGCCAGGCCGGTTTTCTTCTACATTTCAGCCCGCATTATGCCAGCCTCACCTTCGCAAGTGATTACCAGGATTGTTGAGAAAGCGAATGGCCCGGGGGTTCTGAAAATCAGAAGAAATTTCCAGAAAGAGAAGGAAATGCTGCAAATACTGCTTGATCTGGGCCTGAAAGAACTTGAACCAAACAGTTTTATCGCTGAATTGGAGGACAGTACTGATACCGGTAACCTCACGGGAAATCTTATCGGATGGTGCAGCAGAAACAAGGCACAGATCAGCGAAGCAGGCATCCGGATCAACCAGGATTACTTCCGCAACAGGTTCTACCTTGGCCGGGTGGACATCCGGACTTCAGGCACCACGCATTACGACTGGTTTGAGTTGCACATCACTGTGCAGTTTGAAGGTTATGAAATCCCCTTTGTAGCTTTCAGGAAGCATATACTCATGCGGATCAGGGAGTATCACCTGCCTGATGATTCTGTCTTTCTGATCCCGGAAAGCTGGTTCAGCAGGTTTGAGGATTTAATGACCTTTGGGCAGGTGCACGGGGAAAAAATCAGGATCGCTGCCCATTACGCAGGATTGTTGCGCAATCATGGAAATCTTGACCACAATGTCCTCCAGAAAGTTGAACAACTCACTTCGGAAAAATACACCCCGGTGATGGTCCCCACATCATTAAAAGCCACACTCAGGGATTATCAGACCATTGGTTACCAATGGCTTATCCATTTAAGAAAGCACGGTGTCAATGGTTGCCTTGCTGATGATATGGGGCTCGGGAAGACGATTCAGACCATTGCGATGTTATGTCATCACCAGGAGGGAGAACGGAGCATGGCGGTCAGACAGCATCCATCTCCGGCTACATCAGGTATGCAGCTCAGACTGTTTGATATGCCGGAAGCAGATGAAGAAGCCAGTTGTGAGTCCAATAACATTCCAGTCCGACCCGCCCTCCTGGTAGCCCCCACAACGCTCCTTTTTAACTGGCGTTCCGAACTCAGGCGTTTTGCCCCTCATCTGAAAGTCATCATCTACGCAGGGCCGAAGCGTAAGGAGCTCATCGCTGAGCTGCAGTCGTATGACATCGTACTCACCTCTTACGGCATAGTGAGGAGGGATGCAGGATTGCTTCAGGGGATTCAACTCGGTTACCTCATCCTGGATGAGAGCCAATTGATCAAAAACTCCGGTTCCAAGACCTACAGGGCATTGCTCACGCTGCAATCAGAGCACAGGCTGGCACTGACCGGCACACCGGTTGAAAACTCCCTCACCGACCTCTATGCGCAGATGCATTTCCTGAACCGGGATATGCTCGGGTCGTTGAAATTCTTCAAGCGTCATTTCCTTACCCCGATCATGCAGGAAAAGGATTCTGTGATGCACGCCAGGGCAAAGGAGAAACTCCATGACCTTATATCCCCTTTCATCATGCGAAGAACAAAAGCAGAAGTGGCGCAGGAACTTCCCCCAAAAACCGAACAGATCCTGCTGTGCCGCATGACACCGGAGCAGGAAATGATTTATGACGAGGAGAAGTCAAAGGTCAGGAATTACATTATGGAGCAGATTGAAAAGAATACGGTAGCGCGCTCCTCGGCCCTGATTATTACCGCACTGAACCGGCTGCGGCAGATTGCCTGTCATCCGGCGATGGTATATCCAGACTCACTTGCAGGTTCAGGGAAACTTGAAACTGTGGTCCGAAACATCAGTGTTCTCCTCGAAGAGGGGCATAAAATCCTGGTTATCAGTTCTTATGTCCGCCACTTGAAAATTATCGGTAACTGGTTGAATCAAAACAACATATCCTTTACAGCCCTTACCGGTAAGACAAAAAACCACCAGGAGGTGATAGACCGCTTCAAATCCCGCGAGGATATCCGGCTGATGCTGATGACATTGAAGAAAGGGGGTTACGGGCTGAATCTTACTGAGGCAGACTATGTCATGATTCTGGATCCGTGGTGGAACCCGGCTTCACAGCAACAGGGGATGGACAGGGTACACAGAATTGGTCAGGATAAGCCTGTGTTTGTGTATAAATTTATCACCAGGGGAACAGTGGAGGAGCGTATCCTGCATATGCAGAAAGAGAAGAAACGGATTGCCGATTCCGTAGTGGGAATCAACAATCCGCTTCATTACCTGACTCCGGAAACCCTGGAGTTCCTGCTCGACGACAGGCATCCATAGCATTCGGAGGACATGCCTGAGATGATCAGGCGCCGAGGGTAGCCACCATCACCGCTTTGATGGTATGAAGCCGGTTCTCCGCCTGGTCCCATACTACGGATGCAGGCGATTCGAACACCTCTTCGGTCACTTCCATCCCATTCAGTCCGAATTTCTGGTATATCTGCTCACCGATTTTGGTTTCGCGGTTGTGGAATGCAGGAAGACAATGCAGGAATTTGCACCTTGGATTGCCAGTGAGATCCATAACCTTTTTGTTCACCTGGTAAGGCTTCAGTAATTTGATCCTCTTTTCCCATACCTCGTCTGCTTCTCCCATGGAGACCCACACATCGGTATAGATGAAATCAACATCCTTAACAGCTTCAGCCACGTTGTCGGTAATGGTGATCTTTGCACCGGTCTCTTTAGCCACTTCACGGCAAATGGCAACAAGGTCTTCCGAGGGTTGTACCTCAGCCGGGGCCGCAGCCCTGAAGTCCATTCCCATCTTGGCAGCACCAACCATCAACGAGTTACCCATATTGTTGCGGGCATCACCGAGGTAGGCAAACTTCACCTGGCTCAGGGGTTTCTCCACGTGCTCCATCATGGTGAGGAAATCGGCAAGGATCTGGGTGGGATGAAACTCATTGGTAAGACCGTTCCAAACCGGGACTCCGGCATACCTTGCAAGCTCTTCCACGATTTCCTGCCCGTAGCCACGGTATTCGATACCATCATACATACGGCCAAGCACCCTTGCAGTATCTTTCATCGATTCCTTGGCACCCATCTGTGAACCTGACGGCCCGAGATAAGTTACCAGTGCACCCTGATCAAATGCAGCCACCTCGAAAGCACAACGGGTGCGGGTGGATGCCTTTTCGAATATCAGGGCAATGTTCTTTCCTTTCAGCTTCTGCTGCTCGGTGCCTGAATACTTTGCTTTCTTGAGATCCATTGACAGCTCAAGTAAAAATCTGATCTCCTGCGGAGTGAAATCCAGCAGTTTCAAAAAATGGCGGTTTCTGAGATTAAAAGCCATAGCTCCTCCTTTTTATTGTTGGTTGTTGATTTTTTTTAAAAATTGATTTTTTTTCACACAGATTACTCAGATTGACACAGATTAACCTGCGATGATGCGGGTTCCGGCAGCAGGGTTGCTGAGCTGGGCCGCTTCGGTGATGATGGTTTCCTTGCCACCATGCTCAACGAAATAGATCGCGGCGCGTACCTTCGGTGCCATGCTCCCTTCGGTAAATTGTCCTTCGGAAAGATATTGTTTTGCCTCTGTCACAGTAATCACCTCCAGCTTTTTCTCCTGGGGCGTGTTGAAGTGAAGGCACA
>JAWOGX010000349.1:0-8786 GCA_046496455.1 Bacteroidales bacterium
GTTCGATGAGGGCACATTTGACGAAATCGATCAGTTTGTCAAACCGGCTGAAGCGACTGGTTTCGGAAAAGTAACCTCCCAATTTGGTGACGGTGTGATCATTGGCCATGGGAGCATCGCCGGCAGGTTGGCTTTTGTGTATGCGCAGGATTTCACCGTGATGGGCGGTTCGCTGGGGTCCAAGCATGCCCTGAAAATTGCCAAAATTCAGGATATGGCCCTAAAGATGGGTGCTCCGGTAATCGGGCTGATCGATTCAGGTGGTGCCAGAATTCAGGAGGGTATTGCGAGTCTGGCAGGTTACTCTCTGATCTTCCATCGCAATGTTAAATCGAGCGGAGTGATCCCCCAGATCAGTGTAATCCTTGGCCCCGCAGCCGGAGGAGCAGTATATTCCCCTGCGCTCACCGACTTCGTTTTTATGACCAGCGGAACAAGTTATATGTTTGTGACCGGCCCGAATGTGGTCAGGGAAGTGCTTAATGAAGAGGTCTCTTTTGAAGATCTTGGGGGCGCTGATGTGCATGCCCGCAAAAGCGGTGTCGCCCATTTTATTTATGATGATGAAGAAAATGTGATCCTGGGTGTCAAGAGGTTGCTGTCCTATCTTCCTGCCAACAACATGGAAAATCCACCCTTCGTAGCCCCCGGTCAACTGGAACTAAAACCCGATCCCCGCCTCCGCTCGATAGTACCGGAAGACCCTAATAAACCCTATGATGTTAAGGATGTGATTTCGCTCCTGGTCGATCACCAGCGATTTTTTGAGGTAGCAGAAAATTATGCCCAGAGTATCGTTACCTGCTTTGCAAGGCTCAATGGGCACAGCATCGGTATCATCGCCAATCAGCCCAAGGTGATGGCCGGCACGCTCGACATAGCCAGCTCCATGAAAGCTGCAAGGTTCATCAGGTTTTGTGATTCATTCAATATTCCGATACTGACCCTGGAGGATGTTCCGGGCTTCCTGCCCGGCCTCGACCAGGAACATAACGGCATCATAAAGCATGGTGCCAAGCTGCTTTACGCGTACAGCGATGCCACCGTGCCCAAAATTACCGTAATCCTCCGTAAGTCCTATGGCGGGGCCTATTGCGTGATGAACAGCAAAAATCTTGGGGGTGATTTTAATTTTGCCTGGCCAACGGCCGAAATTGCCGTGATGGGACCGGAAGGAGCCGTATCCATCCTCTTTAAGAAAGAGATCGAAGAGTCGGAAGATCCGGTTGCACTTAAGAAAGAGCTCGTCAAGCAATACCGTGAAGAGGTGGCCAACCCATATGTGGCCGATGAAAAAGGCTTTATCGATGAGGTTATTGATCCGGCAGATACCAGGATAAAGCTGATCAAAGCCTTTGAAGCCCTTGAGAATAAACATGTGAATCTTCCTGAAAGGAAACATGGTAATATACCCTTATAATTCATTGTCGTAATGAGGAAAATCGAAAGAGTGCTTATTGCCAACCGTGGGGAAATCGCGATCAGGATATCCGAAACCGCCCGAAAAATGGGGATCAGATCTTTTATGATCCGTACTTCGAAGGAGCCATCAGCTGTTTATCTGAAGTATGCTGATGAAATCATCGACTTCTCAGATAATCCCGATGACCTGCCTGAATTTCTTGATATCGACCGCATACTTAATGCAGCGAAGGATTATAAGATTGACGCTGTTCATCCGGGATATGGCTTTTTAGCCGAAAACCCATATTTTGCCCAACGATGCGAAGATGAAGGGATTATTTTTGTGGGGCCATCGCCTGATTCTATTTATAAGATGGGGAACAAGACCATTGCCAAACAGCTTGCCCGCAAAGCCAGAATCCCCCTGCTTGAAGGGAGCCATGGTAATGTGGCATCGGTGCAGGAGGCTTTGGGATACGCTTCAAAAATTGGTTATCCCGTGATCCTGAAAGCTGCTGCAGGAGGGGGTGGGAGAGGAATGCGGATCGTCAATTCAGACCGGGAGATGGAACGAAACTTCCATAATGCCATTGCAGAGGCTGAAAAAGCATTCAACGACCCCTCGGTGTTTATTGAGAAGTATGTTAAAAATCCCCGCCATATCGAATTCCAGGTGCTTGGCGATAAGCATGGCAACCTGATCCATCTCGGGGAAAGAGAGTGCTCCATTCAACGCAAGCACCAGAAACTCATTGAAGAGGCCCCATCATGGGCACTCGATGCTGATTTGAGGGAAAAAATGGCATCTGAAGCCCTGAAAATCGCTGGTTCAGTGCAGTATCATTCAACAGGGACGGTCGAATTTCTCCTTGACGATGAAAAGAATTTCTATTTCATGGAGATGAATACACGTATCCAGGTAGAACATCCTGTAACCGAACTTGTCACGGGAATAGATCTGGTTGAGTGGCAGCTCCGGATTGCTGCCGGTGAGAAACTCACCATCAAACAGGAGGATGTCAGGCTGTCAGGATGGGCCATCGAATGTCGCATCAATGCCGAAGACCCACAGGCCCATTTCTCCCCGGCACTGGGAACCATCAGAAAAATTGCTTTCCCCAAAGGCAAAAATATCAGGGTTGACTCGGGAGTGGAAGATGGTTCAGTCATTACACCGTTTTATGATTCGATGCTTGCCAAACTGATCACCACCGGAGAGACACGTGAAAAAGCCATATCGGCCATGATACAGGCACTGAACAAAACCAAAATCATGGGTGTGAAAACAATCATTCCGTTCCATAAAGCGGTCATGCATCACAGGAAATTCAGAAAGGGACATTTTAATACCTCGTTTATCCTGAACGAAATGGAAACCCTCTGGCATCAGGAGCCCTCTGAAAAGCTTTTTGCCGCCTTCCTGGCCACGATCGATTATCAGCAGGAGGTGATGAGTGACCAGATGATGGTGGTGGACTACAATAAAGGGCGACAGCTATCACCCTGGATCATCAATAAAAGAATGAAATAACCAAGGTTGCATCCAAAGCCTTCAAATACAATAATCATATGGCTGCAAAAAGTCCAAAAGCCGGAGTTCTCAACGAATATATTGCCATTTGCAACGAAAAAGGGTGCAAATTCCAGTTCAATTTTATGGATGATCATACGATCCGCCTTGGAAAAAAAGGATCCGGCCTGACTTTCGTCATTGACGAAGATGGCTATTCATGGGTGGAAAGTAAAGGAGAGCGGTACATAGCCGAAATTGTTGAAAAGAACCAGAACAGGTACCATATTCTTATCAATGGAAACAGTTACCAATTCTCCATCGAAACACCCTTTTCATTTAAAAGAAAAAAATTCCTGAGCAAGCTGACCAAAGGGAGCAAACACACCAGGATCCCCTCCCCAATGCCAGGAAAAATTGTTGAAATACTTGTCAATGAAGGGGATAAAGTAACGGCAGGGGATCCTGTACTCATTCTTGAAGCGATGAAGATGCAGAACGAGATTCAGGCCAGCATCCCGGGAATCATATCCTCAATATCTGTCAAACAAGGCCAGACCGTGATGAAGGATGAAATCCTGTTTGAAATTGTGAAAGGTTGAACCAATCACTAGCCTAATTACTATCTTTATAACCCTAATCAAAAATCAACATCATGCTGCAAGAACGCTTCACGAAATTCATCCTGGATGGAATCCGTTCCAATTGGGATAAACCGGCATTGGCAGATTATCAGGGTGAATCTTTTACCTATGGTCATGCCGGAGAAACCATCCACAGGTTGCACAACTTTTTCAGGGCTTCCGGGATTCAGGAAGGGGATAAAATTGCACTCGTCGGAAAGAACTCAGCCAGATGGTGCATGCTTTACCTTGCAGTCACGACCTACGGAGCCGTGATCGTACCGATAATGCCTGATTTCAGGGAAGATGACCTGCACGAGATCATCAACCATTCCGATTCAAGGATGCTTGTTACCGGAGATCCGGTAACCGAAAAGATCAAACTTGACCGACTACCTGCCATTGAGGCCATGATGAAGATTGAAGATTTTTCCGGCATCTGGTTTCGTGATCCGTTGACAGCTTCTGTATGGGAACAAAACATGAAAGGTCCTGTGCAGATTGATGCGAACAGCTTTGGGTTTACTGTTGTGGAAAACGACAAACTTGCCGTGATCAGTTACACAAGTGGTACTACAGGCTCTGCAAAAGGGGTGATGCTGCATCATAATTCCCTGGCTGCCAACGTCAGGTATGCCCAAAACAATATGCCACTGAATCCGGGCGATCCGATTGTTTCATTCCTCCCACTGGCTCACACTTTCGGTGGAGCTTTCGAGTTCCTTTTTCCGTTTTCGCTGGGATGCCAGATTACCATCCTGACCAAAACACCTTCCCCCCAGATTATCATGAAAGCTTTTCAGGAGATCAGACCCGCATTGATTCTCTCTGTGCCACTGGTGATTGAAAAAATCTACAAAAAGCAGATCATTCCGGTAATTTCCAAGCCTGCCATCAAATTTATCCTGGTAATTCCCCTTATCAATAAGCTGATCCTAAGCAAAGTAAAGAAAAAGCTCACAACGGTTTTCGGCGGAAGGTTCCGGGAACTGGTGATTGGCGGAGCACCTTTAAACCATGCCGCAGAACGTTTCTTCAAAAAGATGAAATTCCCCTATACCGTAGGATATGGTATGACGGAATGCGGTCCGCTGATCAGTTATGCCGACTGGAAATCGATACCACTGCATTCCTCGGGCAGGGTGATCGACACGCTTGAATGGAAGATTGACTCGGAGGATCAGGCAAAAGAGGTCGGAGAGATTATGGTTAGGGGCGAAAATGTCATGCTGGGATACTATAAAAACGAAGAGGCAACAAAAGAGATTCTTGACGATGACGGCTGGCTCCATACCGGCGACCTGGGATTGATCGACAAAGCGGGGTTTGTATACATCAAAGGGAGAAACAAATCCATGCTCCTGGGGCCGAGCGGCAAAAACATTTATCCCGAACCGATTGAATCAAAATTTGACAATTTGGAAGGGGTAGGGGAGACACTTGTGGTGCAACGGGGCGAGAAGCTTATTGCGCTTATCTATCCTGATCAGGATTATGTTACGAAAGAAAAACTGACCAGGGAGCAATTGGCGGATCTCTTTGAACAGCATCGAAAAACCGTGAATTCCCACATGCCCCATTATATCCACGTGCATGGTGTGGAAATCCGGGAGGAAGAGTTCTTGAAAACCCCGAAGAGAAATATCAGGAGATTTCTGTATTCTTGATCCTGAAGAGCAAAAAGAAAGATACTTTCTTGTTGTCAGGAATCTCCCCAGTCTATTCAAAGCTTGTTGATGCCACGCATGCACTGATGTTGATTGTCAAAAAATCAAAATCCGTGCATGCGTTGCCTGATCGCCAAAATGTCCGTGGTGAATAAACACACCTGCTCAGGCATCCGACTCCGGGACCGTCCCCTGTACCAGTTGGAATGTAATTTTTTCTTCCTCTTTGTTGAATCCCACAATAATCCGGTCACCCTCTTTCATGTCGGAGCGGATGATCTCTTCCGCCAGTTCATCCTCGATGTATTTCTGGATCGCCCTCTTCAGCGGCCTTGCCCCATAATTCGGATCCCATCCTTTCTCAACAAGGAAATCTTTCGCTTCAACGGAGATATCAAGGCCGAATCCGAGATCGTTGACCCTTTTGTAAAGCTGTTTCAATTCGATATCGATGATCTTGTGGATATCATCCCGATCAAGGGCGTTGAAGATCACCACATCGTCAATACGGTTGAGGAATTCAGGGGCAAATGCCTTTTTCAGTGCATTTTCTAAGATACTGCGGTCAATCTCGTTTTTGCTGTCAACACGGGTAGTGGTGGCAAATCCCACACCGCTGCCAAAATCTTTCAACTGCCTGGAGCCAATGTTGGAGGTCATGATCACAATGGTGTTCTTGAAGTCAATCTTCCTTCCATAGGAATCGGTAAGCAAACCATCGTCAAGCACCTGCAACAGGAGGTGGAACACATCGGGATGCGCTTTCTCGATTTCATCGAGAAGGACAACAGAATAGGGTTTCCTGCGCACCTTTTCGGAGAGCTGACCACCCTCTTCGTAACCAACATACCCCGGAGGGGCTCCCACAAGCCTCGACACTGCAAACTTTTCCATGTACTCGCTCATGTCAATCCTGATGAGGGCATCGTCGGAATCGAAAAGGTATTTACTCAGGACTTTCGCAAGGTGGGTTTTACCGACACCGGTAGGGCCCAGGAATATAAATGTACCGATCGGCTTCCCCGGATCTTTAAGCCCGGCACGGTTCCTTCGTATCGCTTTAACTACTTTCTTAATGGCCTCAGCCTGACCGATTACTGAACCTTCCAATTCATCTTCCATCCTGATGAGCCTTTCTCCTTCATTTCTGGCGATACGCTGCACCGGTACCCCTGTCATCATGGCTACGACCTCGGCCACATCCTGCTCGTTCACTTTCTCGCGCTGCTGCCGGGCATCGCTTTCCCAACGCTTCTTCTCCTGCTCAAGCTTTTCCAGCATTGCACGCTCCTCATCCCTGCACTTGGCTGCTTCTTCATATTTCTGGCTCCGGATGGCCAGATTCTTCCTGACCTTGATCTCCTCAAGATCCCGCTCAATCTTTAACATCTCATCGGGGACACTCAAATGTGTGAGATGAACGCGTGAACCTGCTTCGTCGAGGGCATCTATGGCCTTATCCGGCAGGCACCTGTCGCTGATGTACCTTGATGTAAGAGCCACACAGGCTTTTATTGCATCCGTGGTGTATTCCACCAGATGATGGTCTTCATATTTTTCCTTGATATTGTTGAGAATTTCCACAGTCTCCTCAGGAGAGGTCGGATCAACCATGATCTTCTGAAATCTCCTTTCAAGGGCACCATCCTTTTCGATATGCTGTCGGTATTCATCAAGCGTGGTTGCACCGATGCACTGGAGATCGCCACGGGCCAGAGCCGGCTTGAACATATTCGACGCATCCAGCGATCCGCTGGCACCACCGGCCCCCACTATGGTATGAATCTCATCAATAAAAAGAATCACATCCTGGTTTTTCTCCAGCTCATTGAGCACGGCCTTCATCCGCTCCTCGAACTGTCCGCGGTATTTTGTGCCTGCAACCAGCGAAGCGAGGTCGAGTGTAACGATTCTCTTGTTAAAGAGTGCCCTGCTGACGCGTCGCTGAATGATCCTTAATGCAAGCCCTTCAGCAATGGCAGATTTTCCCACACCCGGTTCGCCAATCAGGATAGGGTTGTTTTTCTTGCGTCGCGAAAGGATCTGTGCAATGCGCATAAGCTCCCGCTCACGGCCCACAACCGGATCGAGTTTATTCTCTTCGGCAGCCTTGGTAAGATCCCTGCCAAAATTATCAAGCACCGGTGTCTTGCTCTTGCTTTCTGCCTGTTTTCTGGTCTGACTTCCGGATCCCCCGAATGACTTTCCGCTTCCACCTTCCGGCTCATCCATATCATCGTCGGCAGTCCCTTCCGGATAATCTGAAGTGGGGGACACTGAACCCGTGTCATCAATATCTGGGATGTTGGAGACCTCCTTCTTCACTGATTCATAGGTTACGCCCTGCACTCCCAGAAGCTTGCTTACAAAACTGTCCTGATCTTTCAATATGGCCAGTAACAAATGCTCCGTCCCGATCAGCTCGCTTCTGAACAAACGCGCTTCCAGGTATGTGATCTTCAGTACTTTTTCCGCCTGCTTTACCAGGGGAATGTTGGCATCATCCTTCAGTTTTGGCTCCGAATGCTGTATTGTCCGCTCTATCCTTCTTTTGAGATCGTTAACATCAACATTGTGGTATGCCAGAATGTGCATCGCCTTGCCTTCCCCTTCCCGGATCAATCCAAGCAATAGGTGCTCCAGGCCTATATAATCGTTGCCCAGCCTCAGCGCCTCTTCCCTGCTGTAAGAGATCACATCCTTCACCCGCTGTGAAAATTTTGCTTCCATCCTGTGTTCTTTCTTTTAGTGTACAAAGGTACGACGGTTTAAACAACCGAACGCACCAAATGTTCCCCACCAAAAATACAATCAAATTGATGTTGACTGCTCCCACAGGTTCCATTTTTTTAACACGCGCCTGTTTATAAGAAATGGGTAATTCCTTTGACGAAAAGCATCCTTCATTGGGGAAAAATGATTAATTTCGTGGACAATTAAAAGTGAATTGAAATTCTACTTAAATAACTGATAATAAACTTATTAAAAGAAGATGCAGGATAAGGCCAGGATTGTAAAGGTAAACATCGAGAACCAGATGAAAAGTGCGTACATTGATTACTCGATGTCTGTGATTGTTTCACGCGCTTTACCTGATGTCAGGGATGGGATGAAGCCTGTTCACCGCAGGGTGCTTTTTGGCATGCGTGAACTGGCGCTTTGGGCAGGAAAACCCTATAAGAAATCGGCAAGGATAGTAGGGGAGGTGCTTGGTAAATACCACCCACATGGTGATACGTCTGTTTACGATGCCATGGTAAGAATGGCCCAGGAGTGGTCGTTGCGCTACCCCCTGGTAGACGGGCAGGGAAACTTCGGGTCCATTGATGGTGACAGCCCCGCGGCAATGCGTTACACGGAGGCACGCCTGCAGAAAATCGCCGAGGAGATGCTGCTTGATATTGATAAGGAAACTGTTGATTATCAACTGAACTTCGATGACACCCTCGAAGAACCAAAAGTGCTCCCGGCTGCAATCCCGAACCTTCTCATCAACGGAGCCTCAGGGATTGCCGTGGGGATGGCCACCAACATGCCTCCGCATAACCTCAACGAAGTCATTGACGGAATCGTCGCTTATAT
>JAWOGX010000004.1:0-7259 GCA_046496455.1 Bacteroidales bacterium
AAGTTTGGCGTTCACGCTGACCGCGGGGTATCATGCGCCGACTGCCATATGCCGTTCAGGAGTGAAGGGGGGATGAAATTCACCGACCACCAGATGACCAGCCCGCTGAACAATGTTGCCAACAGTTGCCAGGTGTGCCACCGTGAAGAGACGGCAAAGCTGATTGAGAATGTTTATGAGCGGCAGGATCGTATTGCTGAAATTCGTGGTAAATTGGAAAAATTGTTGGTCGCTGCCCATGTGGAGGCTGCCAAAGCCTGGGAACTGGGGGCCACCGAAACGCAGATGAAGGAGATCATCCAGGGGATCCGCAAAGCGCAATGGAGATGGGATTATGTCGCTGCAAGCCATGGTACCAGCTTCCATGCACCCCTGGAAGCTGCCAGGGTAGTCTCCAACGGCATCACCTATGCCCAGGAGAGCAGGATCAAGCTTGCACGCCTCCTGGCCAGCCTGGGTTACAAAGAGGCTGTCCCATACCCGGATATCTCCACAAAAGCCAAAGCACAACAGTACATCGGACTACCCATGGAAGACCTCAGAAAGGAGAAAGAACTCTTCCTCAGGACTGTCCTGCCCAAATGGCTGGACGAAGCTGCAGAAAGGGAAAAAGGGTACAAGGTGACGAGGATCTGATTCATTGCCACGGATGCACGGATTAGATTCCATGAAGTGCAGAATGTCTTAATTTGTGGCTCAGGGACCGGCCTTCGACAGGCTCAGGGACCGGCCTTCGACAGGCTCAGGGACCGGCAATCTGCGATCTTCCGCTATCTTCCGACGACCTCTTCGATCTGTTCGGGGGTGACGGGTACCCTTTTGCCAATGAAGGTGCAGCCATCGGGGGTGACGAGGATATCATCCTCGAGGCGGATGCCGCCAAACCCTTTATAGGTTTCCACCAGGTCGTAATTGATAAACTGTGGGAACTTCTTCTCTTTCTTCCAGAGGTCAATGAGTGCGGGAATAAAATAGATCCCCGGTTCATTGGTGATCACAAATCCAGGTTCCAGTTCGCGCGCCATACGGAGGTAGGCAGTGCCGAACTGTTTGCTCCGCTCCATCTTTTCGTTGTAGCCCACATAGTTTTCACCCAATCCTTCCATATCATGAACATCGAGCCCCATCATATGCCCAAGGCCGTGCGGTAAGAAGAGGGCATGAGCCCCGGCTGCGACGGCAGCTTCAGGTTCACCTTTCATCAGGCCCAGTTCTGTTAGCCCTGCAGCAATTTTTGTGCAGGCATGAAGGTGTATCTCCTTATAAGGAATTCCGGGTTTGATCCTTTTGAAAGCGCTGTTATTGGCCTTGAGGACGATTTCATAGATTTCGCGCTGCCGGGTAGTGAACTTACCCCCCACCGGGATGGTGCGGGTGTAGTCGCTGGCGTAGTGCGAAGGTGCTTCAGCACCGGCATCCACCAGCAATAGCCTCCCTTCCTGGAGCACCTGGCTGTGGTCGTGGTTATGGAGCGTTTCGCCATTCTGGCTGAGGATGATCGGGAAAGAAACCGCCCCGCCATGCTTCAGGGCGATCCCCTCCATAATGCCGGCAATCTCCATCTCCAGGGCGCCGGGAACCGCAAGTTTCATGGCTGTGGTGTGCATCTCGTATCCAATCGCAGCCGCTTTTTCCAGTTCCAGGATCTCAAGCTCATCCTTCACGGAGCGGAGATTCACCACCGCCCTGATCAGGGCGACAGAGGCGGAGCCCTTCTGCTCGTCGGGATGTATGCCGAGGAGTCTGAAAAGCAGAAGCTTGTTTTCAGCCCTGTAGGGTGGCAGGAAATGAATCGTCCGCCCTTTTTTCTTTGCCTCTGCCAGCACTTCCGCCAGCTTTGCAAACGGTTGGGCATGCTTCACCCCGACCCTGGCAGCTTTGGAAGCCATCTCTTCCTGGGGCCCCATCCAGATGATGTCATCAATCTCCAAATCATCGCCGAACAGCACCTCCTGATCCTGGTCCACATCAATGACCCCGGCAAGGCCTGGGATGTCATGGCCAAAGAAATAGAGGAAGTCGCTGTCCTGCCTGAAATGGTAGGCATTTGCGGGGTAATTGAACGGAACTTCCGTGTTGCCTGGCAGCAGGATAAGGCCGCTGCCCGTTGCGGCTTTCAATGCAGCTCTTCTGGCTGAGTAAACGCTTGCTTCAAACATAATATCTAAATTCTAAGTTGTTGATCTCATTAATGCTTCTATTTCATCCGGCTCCATTTCAAGCCCCCCAAAAAGGTCGAGGGGTTCCCCACGGGTAATGACCAGGTCCGTCTCAAGCCTGATCCCCGTTTTTTCTTCAGGAATATAGATGCCGGGCTCCAGGGTAAGTACCATCCCTGCAGAGAAGGGAGTCTGTTTCTTGCCCGGATCATGGACGTCGAGGCCGACGTGATGGGAAATCCCATGCGGAAGGTACTTCATAAAAAGTGGTTGCGCCGGGTCCTGTTTCTTCACCTCCTCTTTGGTGAACAATCCAACGCGTATCATAGCCTCCTGGATCATCCCGTTCACCTCCTTCTGCACCCCTTCTATGGTCTGCCCCTGGGTAAAAAGCGGCTTGGCTGCCTTGTAAACGCTCAATAAGGCATTGTAAAGTTCACGCTGCCGGGGGGTAAAAGTTCCATTGACCGGAATTGTCCGGGTCAGGTCGCTGGCGTAGCCAAAATACTCACATCCGAAGTCCATCAGCAGAAGATCACCGTCAAGGCATTCGTCCTGATTGCTGTTGTAGTGAAGATATGTGGCATTGATCCCTGCAGCGATAATGGGATGGAAAGCATGACCCGTAGCCCTTCGGATCCTGAACTCGTGTTCGATCTCTGCCTGCACTTCAAACTCTTTCACCCCGGGACGCACCATCCTGGCAGCCCTTCTGAAAGCACCGGCAGTGATATTGCAGGCCTCCTTCATCACCGCCAGTTCGGTTTCATTCTTCACCAGCCGCACCCTGGCCAGCATCGGGCCCAGCCTGCGATACTGATGAAACGGATACTGGTGGTGGATCTCAAGGCCGTAGCGGAGTGCCCTGGTCCCCACGTCAGGATTGAACTTCACGTAAATATGGGTGTCCAGGTATACCTGTTCAGTGTAATACATGGCTTCCCGCAGTACTGCCTCGAATTCTTCCACATACAATACCGTGCGGATCCCACTGATCTCACGCGCCAGCTCCACCGTCAGCTTTTTCCCCTCCCAGCGCTCCATAGTATCGTTCGGACGCATAATGAAAAGCACTTCGCGGAATTTTTCCACCGGGCAATTGGGATAGAGCAGCAGGATGGTCTTCTCCTGCTCAATGCCGGTCTGATGAAAAAGGTCTGAATTCTGCCTGAAGGGGAAATACTGATCCCCGTTGCGCGGCATCTGGTCATTGCTGAAAAGGATGGCCATGGCATCAGGTTCCATCAGGTTTGTCAACCGCTGCCGGTTCTCCTCGAAAAATGCCGCACTGAATGGCCAACCTTGCTTCATGACATCTTTATTTAAATTCAATACAAATTACCAAGTTGTTTTTGTTTCGAAAGCGAAAATGATAAATTTGCTGAAACCGTTGCAAAGTTGCAGTTTGAGGAGCAGCAAACCGTTCTACAAATAAAGGAAAAATCCCCGTTCAAACAACATTTAATGGAGTAAATTTCAGAAAAAGTATTGTAACCAGGCAAGGTTCAACCCTTTTTTTTGCCAATTTAGAAACAGTATTTTTCAGAATAACCATAATCACAGATCAATCACCTTATTATGAGCAACAATTTCATTCAATTCGCATCCATCAGCAAGAAGGTAACGATGGGGATTGCAGGCTTATTCCTGATCCTCTTCCTCCTGGTGCACCTGGGGCTGAACCTTCTGCTCCTGAGGCCGGATGGGGGGGAGTGGTTCCGGAGTGCCTCCCACTTTATGGGGAGCAACTACATTGTCAAGGTCTTCGAGATCGTCCTTATTCTTGCCTTTCTGATCCATATGCTGATGGGGGTGCTGCTCTGGCTGCAGAACCGGTTAGCCAGGCCAAGGAAGTATTTCCGCACCAACCGTTCCGACACGGCGTTCATGTCAAAATACATGTTTCACACCGGGGTGGTCGTTTTAACTTTCCTGGTAATCCATTTCCTGAATTTCTACTTCGTGAAGCTCGGAATCGTTTCCCCGCCGGAGGGCATTGACAGCCACGACTTTTACACCATGGCAGGAATGCTTTTCTCCAACACCACTTATACGGTGATATACCTTGTTGCACTGCTCGTGCTGGGAATCCACCTCAACCATGCTTTCCAGTCGGCTTTCCAGACGCTGGGGCTCAACCACAACAAATACTACACGCTGCTCAAACGTGCCGCGCTTGTTTATGCGGTGGTGGTAGCCGGTGGTTTTATGCTGATACCTTTCTATTATCTTTTCATAATCTGATCTAAAACACATCACTTATGAGTTTTCCATACAATGCAAAAGTGCCCCCGGGGCCCTTGGCCGACAAATGGACACATTACCGCGGATCCGCCAAACTGGTCAGTCCTGCCAACAAGCGGAAACTGGACATCATTGTGGTGGGGACCGGTCTGGCCGGAGCTTCTGCAGCGGCCTCACTGGGCGAGCTGGGATACAATGTAAAGGCATTTTGTTATCAGGACAGCCCAAGGCGTGCCCACAGCATCGCTGCACAAGGGGGGATCAATGCGGCCAAGAATTACCCGAACGACGGAGACAGCATCGACAGGCTCTTTTTCGACACCATCAAGGGTGGCGACTACCGGTCGAGGGAAGCCAATGTGTTCCGGCTGGCCGAGGTGAGCAACGAAATCATCGACCAGTGCGTGGCGCAGGGGATACCTTTTGCCCGCACCTATGGAGGTTTGCTCGACAACCGCTCTTTTGGCGGTGCCCAGGTGTCCCGGACGTTTTATGCGAGGGGCCAGACCGGGCAGCAACTGCTGCTGGGTGCCTACGGGGCACTGAGCCGGCAGATCAGTCTCGGATCTGTAAAGCTTTACACCCGCCGGGATATGCTGAACCTGGTGATCGTGGACGGGAAAGCCCGTGGCATCATCACCCGCAACCTGGTGACCGGCGAAATCGAGCGCCACTTCGGCCATGCCGTAGTGCTTGCCACAGGAGGGTATGGCAATGTGTACTACCTCTCCACCAATGCCATGGGGAGCAATATCACCCCTGCGTGGCAGGCATACCGCAAAGGCGCGCTCTTTTCCAACCCCTGTTTCACCCAGATCCATCCCACTTGCATCCCCGTACATGGTGATTTTCAGTCCAAGCTGACGCTGATGAGCGAAAGCCTGCGCAATGACGGCCGTATCTGGGTGCCCAAAAAGCTGGAAGATGCAGAGAAGCTTCGGCGGAAGGAGATCACCCCGGCAGAGATCCCGCAGGATGACCGGGACTACTACCTCGAACGGCGCTATCCTGCTTTCGGTAACCTGGTGCCCCGGGATGTTGCCTCCAGGGCAGCCAAGGAGCGCTGCGATGCAGGCTTCGGCGTGGGGACAGGGTTGGCAGTATACCTCGATTTCTCCGAATCGTTTGAAAGGCTCGGCCGGGATGTGATCGGGGAACGCTACGGCAACCTGTTCCAGATGTATGAACAGATTACCGGGGAAAACCCCTACAACACCCCGATGATGATTTACCCTGCGGTGCACTACACCATGGGGGGACTTTGGGTTGATTACGAGCTGATGACCAACATCCCGGGGCTCTATGCCATCGGAGAGGTGAACTTCAGCGATCACGGGGCCAACCGCCTTGGCGCATCAGCACTGATGCAGGGCCTCGCCGACGGCTATTTCATTCTGCCATACACCATCGGTAACTATCTCGCAGGTGAAATTCACACCCCGAGAATGAAGGTCGATGAAGTTGCTTTTAATGAAGCGGCAGGCGAAACGGAAGATCGACTTAACAGGATTATGGCAGTGAAAGGATCGCAAAGCGTGGACACACTGCACAAGAAGCTGGGTCATATCATGTGGGAATATTGTGGTATGAGCCGGAACGAAGCAGGGTTGAAAAAAGCGATCGAACTGCTGCCGGAACTGAAAAAGGAGTTCTGGAACGATGTGCGGGTCACAGGGGGGCTGAATGAGTTCAACCCCGAGATCGAAAAGGCAGGTCGTCTGCTCGATTTCATCGAATTGGGCGAGATTATGGTCAAGGATGCCCTGATGCGGGAAGAGTCGTGCGGCGGGCATTTCCGCGAGGAGATGCAGACTCCTGAAGGTGAAGCCAAAAGGGACGATGAAAATTTCACTTTCGTTTCGGCATGGCAATACCAGGATAATGCAGAGCCCCTTATGCTGAAGGAGGAACTCTCCTTCGAAGTGGTTGAATTAAAGCAGCGTGTTTACAAATAGTCGTATCAACAGAAAAAATAAAGATATGGATCTCACATTAAAGATATGGCGCCAGAAGAACAGCACAGAAAAGGGTGGCATCGTCACCTATAAAGTGACGGGTGTGACCCCCGACAGCTCTTTCTTCGAGATGCTGGACGTGCTGAACCAGCAACTCATCATGGAAAACCAGGATCCGGTGGCATTTGACCACGACTGCCGCGAGGGGATCTGTGGCACATGCAGCCTCTTCATCAACGGCAGGCCACACGGCCCCAAAAGAGGTGTAACCACCTGTCAGCTTCATATGCGCTCCTTTGCCGACGGGGACACGATCTACATCGAACCCTGGCGTGCCAAAGCCTTTCCGGTGATTAAAGACCTGATCGTGGACCGCAACGCCTTCGATCAGATCATCCAGGCAGGGGGTTATGTCTCTGTCAACACCGGCGGAATACCCGATGCCAACGCCATCCCTGTTCCAAAATTCAACGCCGAGCGCTCGATGGATGCTGCCTCCTGCATCGGCTGCGGCGCCTGTGTCGCCTCCTGCGCCAACGCCTCAGCCATGCTCTTCGTATCCGCAAAAATTGCCCAGTTCGACTACCTCCCGCAAGGAAAAGTTGAAACCACCAGCAGGGTTCAGGCTATGGTGAAAAAGATGGATGAACTGGGATTCGGAAACTGCAGCAATATGTACGCTTGCGAAGCCGAATGTCCCAAAGAGATCTCCATAAGCAATATCGCCCTGATGAACAGACGGTTCCTGCATGCCAGGATCTGTGCTGAACATGAGAACGTCTGATGATGAAATACATCTGGAAAGAGTACAAAATAGTTGTTATCTACATCATCCTCGGTGGAGCGTGGATCATCTTCTCTGACAAAGCCGTTATGCTTCTCACCCTGGACCCGGACGAGA
>JAWOGX010000029.1:0-3828 GCA_046496455.1 Bacteroidales bacterium
TTGTCACTCAACAGTAAGGTGCTCAGGATGCCAGAATGATCCAATAACTGATTGCAGGTCACGATGCCGCTTTCCATCAGCTGCTGTTGCTCCTTTTTGCCGAGACTTTTCAGTATGGTGACCGGGTATACATTCTCTTTTTCTATCAGATCCTTTAACCCCTTGCCATTTGGGTAGTCCCAGCCCAGCAGCTGTATCTTTTTACTCCTGCTGTAAGCTTCAGAATCGGAAGAGAAACGCCCGTTGGTCACTACCCAGGCTGAAAAGGTGAAATCCCTGTACTTCGTTTCCTGGTGCCGTTTCTCCACAATGTCATCAACCCGTGAGTGGACATACAGGGGTACCTGGACATTCAGGCGGTTGCCCTGGTCATGGGTGTATTTGCACTCCATAAGATGCTGCATCCGCCCTTTTGTGGCGATCACATCGATTTCATGCGTAATCGTAACACCCTCAACAACCACCCCTACCTGCACGTCAAATCCCATCTGCCTGAAAAGTTCACCAATAAAATGCTCAAAAGGATATCCTGATGGCCCCATGCTGAAAAGCGCCTTTTTCAACCTGTACCTCAAAGCCCCTGGTTGCTTTCTGAAACGCAGCAACTGGTAGGCGCGCTCGTAAATCCTCCGGGTCGTTGCCCCTTCATAAATCCACTGCTGAATGTCATCCGCAATGCCCGCAATCACTTCGTCTTTCGCCCCGGCATTCTTCAGCGATTGTTTCAGTTTGGAAACATCAAACAACTCCCTCTCTCCCGAGGCTTTCTGTATGAGGATCTCTTTGCTGTTATATTTCTTCATAAACCGGCTGGCTCTTTTACAGGTAAATATAGACATAATCTTCGTAGGAACCAGATATCCGGATTATAAACTCATCACTCCTTACTGTTTTACCATGTCCTTCCCTGATTCATCCTAATCTTTTGCTTTATTATAGTGAAGCACTAACTGAATAAGGCTTTCTGCCGATGCAGGATCTTTTGCGGCGATAGTATGTGGATGTTTCTTTTGATTTGCAATACTTGGCCTGTTTAATAATATCTTCCTGTAATTTCGCTTTCCATCTTTTTTTGATAAACCTGAAGCATGCGTAATATTGTCACCGATAATGGGGTCCCAGTAAATATTCAGGATCTTATTGTCCTTCCATAACTGATCCAACCTGATCCATAATTCCGAGTCGTGGTCTATCATCGACGCCCTTAAGTATAATACGTCAATTCTGTCAATTCCATTAGACTCTTCAATAATGGCAATGGCAGCCTGAGCAACAACCACCGAACCGTATGAAGATCCGATTAAAAACAGAGGCAATTCTGTCTGGATACCATCTTCAACCCCCCCTTGTGCGGCATACGTAGAGGAAATCTCTTCTGAAGTTTCCCTCGTAATTCGGCAATCTGATGGAGTGATGACCTCCGCACCGTTAATAATCGCCCAACGACCGGCAAATATCGTATTTAAATAGCATGACTTAAACCGGTATCGTGAGCTAGTGACAATATGGAAATCATCGCCTATCGCATTTGTAAAATCCAAAACCAAAGCATTGGAAAAGCTGTTTCTCTGCAGTGTGCCGCAGGTGAGTTCCTTTTGAACCCGGTTGCAATCAAATGCCGAGCCTCCTATAAAAAAAACCTGCTTTCCGTCATGCTCATAATCCGTCATCGATGTGACTGGCGAAAATCCATAGTTTGTATCCAGGGAATGTCTGTCTGAAAAGGGATTATAGCAGATCAGGTTAATTACCACCTGGTTATAAGTCCGTACCCCATAATCCCTGTTGTCGTCTGAGATATTGACTGCATGTTTATTGGATAGGGAACAAGACTGTTCGGGCAAATACTGAGAGAAACTTATTTTGAAAAGCAGGCTGACCATCAATGTGCCAATGATTTTTATGCGGACAGTCTTCATAATCAGTCTGGTTTTATCTGATTAAACAAAGAGAGATAGTAAAGATACATAGTTTTTGCAGCTTTTGGATTACTTTTTGCAAAAATTTTATCATTTATTTGATTAATGCTTTGGGAGCGTGTTTCACGCCATAGACCCCGCAATGCAACCCTCCCGGGGTTGGTGCTTCAGCAAGCTCAGCAAACACCCAGTGGTTCTTAATGTTCTCAATACCTCAGTGGTAAGCAGAACTTCAGCCTTCTGATTTCCATTAATCAGTCGAATCTGATCAGGGGGGGCTTATCCATCACACACCGCACCGCACCGAACATCCGGCTCGCCCATACGGGCTGTTTCACCTGGTCATTTCCATGCCGCAGGCATCCGCCTTGAGCAGCGCGTCGAATACACGCTCCAGTGAAATGCCCGCCCCTTCATGATGAATGGTGATCCGGGTCTCATACCAAGAGAAAATATGGGTGATCATTTTAGTTCCCTCACTCAAACCTGGTCTTCCTACATTCGCAGGGGTTGTTAAAACAATTGATCCATTTCAGCTATTTGGGTGTCGTACCTTTTGGGGTGTTAACCAAATAACGGAGATGCCATGAAAAAGTTTTTTATACCCTTATTGATGTTGGTGTTGTGTCACACCCTGCCTGCCCAGAACATGGTGAAGATCGACACCACGATGTACAGCACCTCCCTGGGGAAAGATGTGGAGCTGCGCATTTACCTGCCCTATGGTTACGACACCTCCGGTCTGCATTACCCGGTGATCTATTACCTGCATCCCTGGGGGGAAAACCAAGCATCTGTTACCATTGGTGTAGCAGGCCAATGTAATCAAATGATCAAAAACGGGGTGATTGAACCGGTCATCCTGGTTTGTGCCAATAACTATGTGCTGCCTTTTCGGGGGAGTTGTTATGCAAACTCATCTCTGTATGGTAATTATGAGGATTTCATGGTCGATGATTTTATCGACTGGATGGATGAATCCTTCCGCACCGTAGCGGCCAGAAGTCACAGGGCATTATTGGGCTTGTCAATGGGAGCTACCGGAAGCTTAAACCTTGGACTACGGTATCCTGCAAAATATTGCGCTTTGGCATCCCAGTCGCCAACGCTCAATTTAACCGTGTTCAGGGATACCATGGGTTACAGGGTCAAAGGCGAAAATGCTGGCCCACCCTACTCTTATACCTTTACTTTTAACTTGTCATCATATCCATTTACATGTTTAGGTTTTCTTGCAGCAGGCGCTTCATGCCCCAATCCCAACACCCCGCAAACTTACATAAATCCAGCTATTGTTGAGTTTCCTTTTGATGAAAACGGGGATGCCATTGATTCCATTTGGTGGAAAATAAGAACACAACTGGATCCTGTGGTTTCTGCCTTAAACTTTTCACATCCCGACACGCCGGCCATCTTTTTCAGCGCGGGCACCAATGACGGATGGTTGTTGTATCAACCAACCGTGGCTTTTTGTGATACCCTTGATGCCCTGGGATTCCGGTATGAGTTTATGTCCTATGTCGGGGGGCATGTTCCTCCTGTCAATGTTGACCAAAGGGCATTTGTGTTTCTTGACTCTATCCTGGGAAGCCCGGTGATGGGCATTGAACAGGCCTCAGGGTATACAAAGGTGACCCATCTTTCATGCTATCCCAATCCACTACAGGATGAGGGGATGGTCACCTTTGGCCTGCGGGGGGCTGCACCGGTAGAGATATCGGTGAGCGATCTTTCGGGCCGTAAGGTGGCTGTGGTAACCAGGGGGGATTATCCGGCAGGAACCCACCAGGTAAGATGGAATGCACATGGCATTGCAAGGGGGGCCTATCTCCTGAGGCTCGAATCTGGCAGCCAGGTGATGGTGAGAAAGATAGTGAGGCTCTGAAAAATCCCGACTTCGACAAAAATC
>JAWOGX010000083.1:0-4695 GCA_046496455.1 Bacteroidales bacterium
CATTCATTGTGACCGCCGAGGAACACCAGGTGGCCGGAGGGTTAGGTAGTGCTGTGGCCACCTGGTGTTCCTCGGCGGTCACAATGAATGAAAATCTTCTGGCACAGTCGAAAAGCAAATTCTCATCCAGGGGTTTGATGGTATGGATGTTTATGACCCTGCAGGCAATGCCGGCCTGTTTCAGGGCATAGGCTGCCTGAAGAGCCTCCCATACCATAGAGCCTGTCGCAATGATGCAGGCATCTTCACCTTCATGCAGAATATCCCCTTTTCCCAGGGTGAATATCTGATCCGGTGCGGTAAAATCAGGGATGGGGTTTCGTCCGAAACGTATATAAACAGGGCCCGGACAACCCTTAACAGCAGCCTTGACAGCAATGGCTGTTTGTGTGGCGTCGCAGGGGGATAAAACCGTCATGTTCGGAAGCACCCGCATTGTGGCCAGGTCTTCCAGTGCCTGGTGCGTGGCGCCATCCGGTCCGACCGAAATGCCGCCGTGCGCTCCCCCAATGATCACATGGAGGTTGTTGTAACACAGACTGATCCGTATCTGATCTGCAGCCCTGTGTGCTGCAAATACACCATAGGTGGAGAAAACAGGGAGGAAACCTTCCAATGCCATTCCGGCTGCTACTCCGATGCAGTTCTGTTCAGCGATCCCCAGGCTGAAAAATCTTTCCGGGAATGCTTCAGCAAAGAGGTTCATCCCCACGGAGGCGGTGATATCCGCTCCAATGCCCACCAGTTCCATATACTCCATGGCTGCCGACAGTACCCCTTTACCAAAACCTTCCTTCGTGGGGACGCATCCCCGGCTCTGAAAAATTTCACTCATCAGTATAACTCATTTAAAAAGTCCACAAGTTCTGCCTGTATCGGTGCCCTGCCGTGCCACAGATGGTTCCCTTCAATGGATGGCAAACCCTTACCCATGATAGTGTTTGCCAGTATGCAAACCGGCTTGCCTGACCGAATCCATCCCTGATCCAGCGCGCTGATCAGTTTATCTATGTCATTGCCATTGCAATGAAAAGTACTCCAACCGAAAGCCTGCCACTTTTCTTCCAGCGGTTCCAGTTCCATCACTTCAGAGGTCTCTCCGTCAATCTGAACCCCGTTCCGGTCCACGATAGCGATAAGGTTGTCAAGTTTGTAGTGTGATGCACTCAGGGCTGCTTCCCAAACAGAGCCTTCCTGCAGTTCCCCGTCTCCGAGGATGACAACAACCTTATGTATTTGTGATCTGATGCGGGCAGCCAGTGCCATACCCGTGCCCACCGACAGGCCTTGTCCGAGGGAACCGGCAGAAAGTTCAATCCCGGGAAGTCCGTGATCCCGTCCGGGATGCCCTTGCAGCCTGCTACCAAGCTTGCGTAAGGTCATCAGCTCCTCCTTCGGGAAAAAACCGGCATGTGCCAGGGTGGTGTAAAGTACCGGTGCTACATGCCCGATGGAAAGGATGAGCCTGTCACGCTCTCCCCATTGTGGTTCATTGGCCCTGTATCGCATACGATGAAAGTAGAGCACCGTAAACAAATCAGCGAGCCCCAGACTACCACCTGTATGACCCGAGCCTGCTTCAGTTAGGCTTATTAGTATGTCACGACGGATCTCTTTCGCCTTTTGCCTCAGCCATAAAGTTTTTTGATTCAAATTTTCCATCAGGTCTAGTTTGTTAAGACTCCAGGTACCGGATCATGGTTGAAACTCTCCGGGGGGGATTAACCGAATAATCCTGCAATATGATCCCAGGCTGCCCGGAAGAAGAGAATGCCAATCCATACGGAAACAACCAATTTGAGCAATACCCCGGTAAGAAACCCGATGAAGGAGCCGAATCCGGCCCGGAGCGCATGTGAGGAGCTTTGTCCTCCAAGGAGTTCCCCAACCACTGCCCCGCCAAAAGGCCCCAGAATCAAACCCCAGGGTGCAAAGAACAACCCGATGATCAGCCCTATGGTGCTCCCCCAGGTACCATACCTTGTTCCTCCGAATTTCTTTGTGCCCCAAACCGGAACAATGTAATCCAGCACGGTTACGATGATAACCACAATGCCCCATATTACCAGGGTCTGCACAGAAAAAGGGCGCTGATCCTTCTCGGTGATCTGCAAAAGAAGCAGTGAAACAAAGGCAACCGGCGGACCGGGAATGATCGGCAGCACACACCCGAGCACGCCTAAAATTACACAGGCGATTCCAACGATAATCCATAGCACTTCCATGCTACAAAACTACCATTTTTTCAACATATTTTTAAAATAGGTGAAGTGCCACAGAATGTGGATCACTGCAATAAGGGTCATGGCTATACCAATTTCCACATGCCAGTAGAGCAATGTGCCGTAGGCACTCATAGCAACATGGTAATTGATCTGGATGACCAGGAAGAGGCCGAAGAGGCAACTCACAAGAAATGTGAGCAATAACAGCAGGTTCCAGATTTTTCTGTGGTGTACCCGCTTGATGATGTTTTCGCGGTATAGCAACAGGGTTGTAAAATACAGCAATAGCGTGACCACGGTGACCAGGATGAGGTCATAGACCGGATCATCATGGGCAGGGACAAATTCTGAAGCAGCCGGAGGGATCACAACAACCCCATCCGCTTTAGCATCCTGTTCGTCAACTTGCTGTGCATCAGTTGGTATACCTTCATTCCCGGTTGGAGCCTGATTTTTGACAGCCGGCAGCTTACTGTTGTCAGCTTCCTGCTTAGTCATTGCCCCAGTTGGATTCTGTGAGGTTTCAATCACCGGGGGAGTAGTTTTACCGACTGTATCGGCCACCGCTACAACTGAATCTTTCTTTGAGGATTCTTCTGTCTCCTTCTTTTCAGGTTGGGTCACAAAAGAGTAATCACAAAATCCATCCTTGTTCAGGTCAGTATGCCGCCCACATCCCCACACGCAATTGTAACGCACTCCTTTCGGGCAGCTTTGTGCGTAAATGAAACCTGGTGGTAAAATTATGAAGATCAGTATGATGAGTTGAAATCGAATCCTTTTCACAACAACAAATTTCTATACTTATTTGATTAGACAAACGTAATTCTTTTTTATTTCGCAGGGAGCGAACGTTTTGTTAAAAAAAACGGGGATGGCAACTGCCACCCCCGTTTAAGATATTAACCATAAAAACAATTATGAAAAACACTTGAAAAGAGGTTGTCTCCTGCAAGGTCTGTCATAAATCTGATAAGGAAAAATAAAGAACGAAAAAGGTTGCTGCAAGGCCAAAAATACACGATCGTGCATCACAAATCACCAAAAATCTGCCACCGGTTACTTTCGGCCAGTTATCGGCACAAATGATCTTTTTACTATTTTGCAACACAAATGATAAACTAAGAACTAAAAACCAAGAACTAAAAACTAAAAACCAAAAACTATAATCAACAAAATATAACTTAAAACTTTGATATACAATTTTGTATGATCCATCTTCTAACTTTTAACTTTTAACTTTTATCTTTTATCCTTTAACTCAATATTATGCCTGATTCCGACAAAATCCAGAAGCTTAAGAAGAATTACTATTTCGCTGATCCTCCGTTTGACCAGCTGATGAAGAGCCGGATCAACAAAGTGCTATTGCTTTGCAGCAACTACGATGCATTCATGCTTGAGGAGGATGGCAGGATTGACGAGCAGATATTCAATGAATATGTTTCACTGAACCTCCGTTATCCCCCGCAGTTTATCCAGGCAAGCTCTTCTGCCGAGGCATTCCGGGTACTGAAAGAGGGTCAGATTGACCTGGTGGTCAATATGCTGAGCATCCAGGATAAGGACCCTTTTGAATTGTCGAAGGAGATTAAGGCTGGTTATCCGGCGATTCCGATCGTCGTTTTAACCCCATTTTCGCGGGAGGTCTCTGTGAAGCTTGACCAGGAAGATCTTTCAGCCGTTGACCATGTCTTCTGCTGGCTGGGAAACGCCGACCTTCTGCTGGCCATCATCAAACTCATCGAGGATAAAAACAATGTGGAGTATGATGTGGAAGCCGTCGGGGTACAGGTGATCATTCTGGTGGAGGATTCCATCAGATTCTATTCCAGCTATCTCCCCAATATCTATAAGATCATATTCAACCAGTCGAAGGAGTTTATGCAGGAAGGGTTGAATGAGCACCAGAAGATGCTCAGGATGCGCGGAAGACCTAAAATCCTCCTCGCCAACACCTATGAACAAGCACTGAAATACTATATTAAATATAAGGATAATGTTCTCGGGATTATTTCTGACATCTCCTACAAAAAAGGGGGCGTGCAGTTTAAAGAGGCGGGTATTCAGCTCTGCAGGCGGGTGAAAGGGGATGACCATCTGATGCCGATTCTCTTGCAGTCAAGTGACGAGGAGAACGAAGAGACAGCCAGGGAGTTGAAAGCCGGATTTATCAATAAAAACTCAAAAACCCTGATTCAGGAGCTAAAGCTTTTCATCATCAAATATTTTGCTTTTGGCGATTTCATCTTTCAGAATCCTGAAACGCTGGAGGAGATCAACAGGGCCACTGACCTTCAAAGTTTGCAGCAAAAGCTATTTGAAATTCCGGATAATTCACTCGAATACCACATTAAGAGGAATCATTTCAGCAAATGGCTGAATGCAAGGGCTTTATTTCCCATTGCACAACTCTTTAAGCAACTCACTTCTGAGGATTTTGAAGACCTGGATGAAGTGAGGCGGTTTT
>JAWOGX010000114.1:0-4711 GCA_046496455.1 Bacteroidales bacterium
CCGATGTGAGTTACGGCACACCGGAAATGGCAAACGATATCAGGGCACTCATCCTGGAACTCAATATGACACGAAAAGGGGCATTTGCCATGAAAGGGCACGAAGAAGGGATCGTTGTTTTTGGCAAGGATCCCCAGGAAGCATTACAAGTCATTGAAGAAGTTATCAATTTATAATTCATTAATAATGAAGATGATAAGATTCCTTTGGATGGCATTATTGCCCATTATCGGGTTCAACACTTTAAACGGGCAGGATTTTATTTTCAGCAACGGATTTGAAAGCCCGCTCTACCTGAACCCGGGATTCGCTGGAAATGCAGAATACCCGACCTTGACAACCCACATCAAAAAGCCGGCATCCATCGGCGGGCTCTTCTATTATGCAGCTTCCTACGATCAACCCGTTGATAAACTCAGGGGCGGTATCGGGTTTGTGCTCTCTTCATCCATCATCGAAGACATTAAAACCGAGAGCTTGCTGAACGGGATTTATGCATTGCATCTGAAGGTGAGTGATGAGGTTTATATCCGGCCCGCGATCAATCTTGGGCTGGGATACAACCATATCAGCAACGGCGGGTTGACTGGAGGGGGCTCAGGGAATGATCAGGTTTCCAAAGGTTACCTGAATGCCGGATTTGGGGTCCTTGTGGGCTACCGGAATGTGACAGCAGGCCTGGCTGTTGATCATTTCAACAAGCCTGATATCGGTTATGAGAATGCTGAAAACCGGCTACCCGCAAAAATAACCCTGCACGGGATCCTGCAGCACGAAATCCAGGACAACATGTTCCTCTTCCCCGGTCTGATCTACCAGCATCACTGGGGATTAAACAGGTTTGTTCCATCACTCGTTGCCGACATTATGGGTTTCAGGGTGGGTGTGTCTGTCATCAGGCAGAGCTCCGCAACAGTCGGTTCAACAGGTTTTACAGGATTGGTGGGCGTTGCACTGAATCAGTTTGTCCTGGGCTACAGCTACACCGCCCATGCCGGTGATATTGTGCTGATTGACCTTCCGGCGCATGAGTTTGCCATTACCTATAAATTCAAAGGAAGAAACTGAAACTACTGGCAGGTACGGGTGTCTCTGATTTAGTAGCGGATTATTCTGATGATGTTCAGATCATCAATCCTGATAAAATAACACCCGCTTTGAAGGGTACCCAACGGAACAGTCTGCGCTTCTGCTGTAATGATGCCTGAAAGAACTACCTGCCCGGCAAGATTGCGGATGGTGTAGGGTAGGTTGAGTAGTGGGGTTTTGCCATAAATCCTTACATCTCCCTGGGTCGGATTGGGGTATGCCCGCAATGGACTGTGGTCTGCTGTTTCCGTTATTCCGATATGCGTGGCCTGGAACTTCACAAGGTATGCATCCCCAAGGCAGTATTCATATCCGCCGAACTGTGGCTGGTGTGATCCGGGTGTGGCGATCCCGGTAGAAGAGGCGGTATGCCCGGCCAGGTAAACATTCCCCTGCGGGTCAACAGCCACTGCGGAGCCCAGTTCCACACTCATCCCACCATAGTAGGTGCCCCATTCACGGAATCCATTGGCAGTGAACTTGGCAAGGAATGCATCTGCATAATGCCCTCCGAATGAGGGCTGGTGGGAACCGGGTGTGGCTATTCCTGTGCCTGAGGTCGTCTCGGTGGTGCCTCCCGGGTAAACACTGTTCTCCTGGTCTGTGGCCAGCGCCCTCACATCATCATACCCGGTACCCCCGAAGTACGTGCCCCATAAACGGGTTCCGCTGCTGTTGAACCGTGCAATAAAACAATCTGAACCGGGCCCGCCGAATGCTGGCTGATGACTTCCGGCAGTTGCAATACCCGTGGTTGATAGGGTAAATCCCCCGATGTAAATATGGCCTGAAGGATCAATGGCCATTGCACGACACTCATCAACCTGATCGCCGCCGTAGTAGGTGCTCCACAGCAGTGTTCCCTGATCATTGAATTTGGCCATGAATCCGTCCCTGGTTCCACCAAACACCGCCTGATGAGACCCTGAAGTTGCGATACCTGAATCGGACCAGGTATAGCCAGCAATGTAAATATGCCCGCTGGCATCCATTGCTGCGGAAGCATTGAGGTCATTTTCACTCCCCCCGAAATAGGTCCCCCAGATCCGGCCACCCTGGCTGTCGAATTTCACGAGAAACCCATCCAGGTCACCCCCGGCAAAAGTACCCTGGTGTGCACCCGTTGTGGCAATACCGGTTGCTGACTCTGCCCAGCCGATCAGATAGGCATTGCCATCTGCATCAGCCAGAACTTCCACGCTGCCATCATGCCCCGGACCACCCAGGTAGGTTCCCCAGATCCGCACTCCACTGCTGTTGAATTTGACCAGAAAAGCATCCTGGAAGCTGAGACTGCTCAGATAGTTCTTGTGAACCCCCGAAGTAGCAATTGCTGATGGAGAGATGGTCCCTCCTGCCATGAAGATATTCCCCTCTGCGTCCAGGGCCAGCGATGATGCACCATCGGGACCGGCACCGCCATAGTAGGTACTCCACTGCCGCACCCCCTGGCTGTTGAATTTGACAAGGTATGCGTCACCTCCGGAGATGGAATTGTCTCCCCCATAGGTCGCCTGGTGCGCTCCGGTAGTGGCGATCGTCTGGTTGATCTGGCTGTAGGTTGAACCGGCGAGATACACATTGCCATCACCGTCGGTGGCAACCGCTGCCCCATCATCGCCGGAATTGCCTCCATAATAGGTTCCCCAGAGGCGGGTCGGGGGATCAAGAACGAGCGTCTTCTCCGGATCATAACGCCCGACAGTGAAAGTCACACTCTGATCAGCATTGACTACAAATCCCGCTTCACATCTGCTGGTACCCGAATATTTGGTAATATCACCGAGATCCCTTGAATTGATATACCGACCGGGTTGATCAGCCTGCCACGCTATCGGTCGCCCCTGTTCAATGTTGCCGAACGGCGTGCTGCAAATCAGTCTCCCGTCGGCAGAGACATGAACAGCCTCTATTCCTTCAAATCGGAACCTGATATGGGATGGGTCAGCTCCGGGATGGATGATGAAATCATATTGTATCCGGTTGTCATAGGTGCCATATACCACAAAATCAATCCCTTCGTAAACGTCTTTCATCCTGATGGTTCTGTATTTCTTAACATGGGTAATGCCCTCCGGACAGTGTGCCAGGTAGTAATGGGTATGGTCATCGGACTCTTCAAAAGTGACCACCTCCGGGTTATGGTTAGCGCCCAGAAGCTGCATGTCAACACGGTAATAGTTTACCGAAAGGGGTTTTTGGTCCGGCTCCAGTTGTTCCATGCCAGTCATCCGGGGTGATCCCGGAAGGCAAACCCCATGATGCTGCATGTCATCATGGCTGATGAAAGTATAACTGATCCCGTTTTTATTGATGGTGATATTTCCGAAGGGGACGGCAGCCAGAAATAATACATCAGTGTTAATATTGCCGGACTGGTCGGCAATCTGCCCCAGGTTGGCGATGAATTCAGGGATGGAATGGCTGTTGGTATGCCCCTGTTGGGGCGGGATAGCCTTAAGTGATGGAATAAAAAGGCTGGCCAGGGGAAGAATCAGGAAAATCAGCAGAGACCGGAGCTTTTGAGCCATTTTCAACTTTTTGCATTTTATGCAGGTATTTTACAAAAATAGCGAATAGAATGAAAAATATCAAAAAACTTTCACAACTTTGTCATGGGTATCAGAAGTTTTTTAACCCATTTTCCTCGCATTTTTTGTGGCAATCAGTTTCTTTGGTTCCAGTTGGCTTCTTCTCCGTTTAAATCAAACGCAATAATTTCAGAATGAAAAGAGCAAAACAAGGGTCGGGCAGATCACCAAAACATCTGGGACTAGCTACCGGAAATGCCCGCAACAAGGCCCATTTGCCAAAACCGCTTTTCCGCTGGTATTGGCTGGGCATCCTGACGGCGATATTCCTGTTGCTGTTTTTTCAATGCGGCCGGAAGGTCAAAGAATTCACAACCCTTGCTGATCTTGAGGGGGGGAGATTATTCGCCGTCCCGACAGGGACAGTCGCAGACCAGTTTGTTTTACAAAGGTTTCCGGATGCCAGACTGATCTATTTCAACAGTGTTTATGACTGTGCCCTGGCGGTGCAGCAAGGTAAGGCCGATGCTGCTGTGTACGACATGCCTGTGCTGAAGAACATTGCCGGGAAAAATCCCGGGCTGATGGTCATTGATGAGGTGATGGTGCCTGACAACTACGGTTTTGCTGTTGAATTGGATAACACCGAATTGAAAGGGGCCATTGATGCGACACTTTCGGAGATGAGATCAACAGGTCTCTATGATGAAATGCTAAAACGCTGGTTGCCGGATCAGGGTTTACCCGGTCCGATGCCTGACTTTGAAAATAATAAAGCTGAAGAAAAATTATTATTCGCTACTGCAGCGGTGACAGAACCCATGTCATACATTGACAGCAACCACCAGATCATCGGGTTCGATATTGAATTTGCGCAACGTATTGCCAACCGGCTGAACCGCAGGCTTGAAATCCTGAACATGGAATTCGGCGCCATGCTTCCCGCCCTCATTTCCGGCAAGGTTGACATGATCGGCGCAGGCTTGTCGATCACGGAGGAACGGGCCAAAAGCGTCCTTTTTTCTGAAAGCTATTACAAAGGGGGCCTGGTCGCACTGGTGAGGCAGCCGGCAAACCCGGAACCTGCTGCA
>JAWOGX010000204.1:0-31873 GCA_046496455.1 Bacteroidales bacterium
CTCACGGTAACGCTGGCTGCTTCCAGGGAAGTGATCAATATGCGACATGTAGGCGAGGCGGTTATATTCTTCATAAATCCAAGCCAGAAATATGTTCCCTGTGATGAAATCTGACCGGATAGGGGGGAAGTCAGAAGAATAAGCATCACGGCCAGAACAACCCAGATCCTGTGCAAAGACCATAAAGGCAAGACTGCTCCTGGGATATTTCTCTGCATCTGATGGATTAAGCACATAAGCGAATTGCTTTATGTTGATTGCTTCCTGAGCCATTAGCCGATCTAATTGCCCTGATCTTCAGTAAATTTATTATTTCTTTGACTCAATTTCTGACAATTGGTTTAAAAATTAAATTTATATTTGATGTCTTACCTTTGTGTATCCACCCAAAACCTTTTCGTTATGAAAAAGCTGCTGTTTCTTTTTTCGATGGTTCTGATGGCACTTATGTTTACCGAATGTACCAAAGAGGGGCCCAGGGGGCGTCCGGGTGCCGATGGAAAGGATGGCACAGACGGCAACGCCAATGTGCAATCTTATCTCTTTACAAATCCCACCACAATAGAATGGGATGCTTCCAACAGCATTTATCTCTATTACGATACTGTTTTTGCTGTCCCCGACAGTATCAGGAATGAAGGGATAATTCTGATCTATATGCAATATCAGGAGACAGGAACAGCCTGGTATTTTGTGCCCGGGCTCGGGCCGAATGGTTTATGGAACACCAGGATCTGGATCACAGAAAATTATATCAGGATTTATGCCCTCAATCCTGATGGAACTTCCTACTCCGGCACCCCCCTTTTCACCCCTGTCACCATCAGGGTTGTGCTCATCCCGCCAACTGCGGCTACGGTCATCGCCCGTAAAGGCAATCCACCCAATTATGAAGACTATTTTGCGGTGGAGGAATATTTCGGCTTGTAGTATCCGGTGTGTCTGTTTTTTTTCAGGGTTAGTGTTCGGAAAGCCCCACATTTCCTTACTTTTAACCTCTGAACCTGTATAGTTACCTTACACACCAATGCGATGAAAATGCTCCAATGCCTTTTGCCGGTGCAGTTATTCGGCTTTCTGCTCCTTTTGTTGCCGGCCAGCCTCACTGCAGGCTCCGGTACGATTAATTTTGTGGAGACTGAAGTTGTGCTGGGCGCTGACGGCAGTGCAGTAGTTACTTATACCGTGCAATATGAGGTGATGATAGCTCCCTTGCACGGCTTTTATTTCAGGAATGAAGACCGCCTCACCATTTCCCGTTTTCTTGACAGTGCATTTGCTGTGGATGACTTTGGCATCCGCTATCCTCTCGAGATAAAGAAGCTCTCTCACAACTATTTCGATATACTGCTGGCCAATGGAAGGGGCGTGGACCAGGGAAAGGTCACCTACTTCTTTGCCTTTGAAACCAACTTCGCCGGTGCAGAATACCTGGCTCGTACCGTAAAGGATGACAGCACCGCCCTGATGGTGTTCAGCTGGGCTCCGATGGTCTGGGATGAAGGATTCCGGCAATCGCATTATACCCTCCGCCTGGTGCTGCCCGTCACAGTCCCCGATGGTGTGGAGGCCCGGACCTGGGTGGAGGAAAACAGCCTGATCCTCACCGAAATGTTCATGAATAGTGAATACAGGCTTGATTATCAGAAGAATAATAAAGGAAACCTGGTGTTTCTGGTGCACAGCGAGAATCCTCCCAACAACTACCATATGAGGGTGCAGTTTTATATGCCTGAACGCTGGTTTGGGGAGGTCCCCACCAGGGAGGACATCCGGTCGGAGCAACGGAAGAAAGACTCGGGATATTACATCGGGGGGTTCAGCATCCTTGCCCTGATCCTGGCCGGGCTGATGCGCAGCAAGCAGAAATCGATGATCAGGGCGCACAAAGGGCTGAAGGATGTGAGCTGGGACTCCCTGAACTGGGCACCACCAAAGCTGGTGCTGGCCAACTACCAGATTCCCGGAAAAATCTGCACCGACCTCACCATCCTCGAGGCCGCCTTTTACCTGTCACTGCCCGTCAACCGGATCCTGAGCGCCATGATTGTGATGCTCGAAGGGGAGGGATATATCGAAGTGACTCAACGAGACCCCCTGCGTGGAAAGGCGGTGCCCGGCGCAAACCTGAACAACCTTGATGAGTACGAATCAAAACTCTGTTCCTCCATAGCCAATGATGGCATCTTCGCACAGGATGAGCTCGAAGCACTCATGAACCTGGTGGTAACCAATATCCAGAAAAAAGCGTGGGATTGCGATGTGGAGGAGACCAAAAAACACTATGCACAGAAGCTGATCGACTGGGGAAAACAAAACCTGGAAGGTGATCGGGAAAAGATGACAAGTCAGGATGATCTGTGGACAGCATGGTATTACGGCTATCACCCCAACGCATGGCGTTATGTCCATAAGGATCCATGGCAATACCAGGCTGATGTCCCCGTTGAAACCGATCACCTGGTCCAGGGAAGTTTACTTCATTCCGATCTGGTACTCGACATGAATGTCTGCCACGACGCATGCCACTCCGCCTGTCACTCTGCCTGCCATTCCGCCTGCCATTCCGCCTGCCACTCTGCCTGTCACTCTGCCTGTGTCAGCGGCGGATCACATTAGAAGGATCAGCAAATGAAGAAACACGACAGCGATATTGCGTGGATTGACGGGTATATCCGCCGTATCAGGCCGTATGTATGGGTGAGGACGGAAGACAATCTGCTGATCAAGCGTCCGAACGTGGCTACCCGCCTGAACCATACCGGTGCTGTCCTGCTGAAAGCACTGCTCGATGGGGTACCTTTCAGGAAGGTGCTGAAACGCGCCGGCAGCCACAGGAAAGCAGAACTGCTCTCCTTCATGCTGGCTGTAAAGGGGTACCTGGAAGGGAACCTAGACCAGTTCACCCTGAATCCGGCCGTGGAACATGCCCCGTTTGAGATGAATTTCTCCGTTTTTCCTGTTCTGTCGGAGCTGGCCATCACCTACCGCTGCAATCTGAAATGCCGGTTCTGCTACGCCGGGTGCAATGGTATTGATGAGATGACAGGGAAGTACCCGGAACTCAGCACCCTGGAGCTGAAAAGGCTGATCCGGGTGATCTTTGAAGAGGCCAGGGTTCCTTCCATCAGTTTCACGGGTGGCGAACCGATGCTGCGCAGTGACCTATGCGAGCTGGTTGCCTGTGCCAGCCGGCTGGGAATGCGTGTCAACCTGATCACCAACGGCACCCTGGTCACCAGCGAAAAGGCAATCAAACTCAGAGAGGCCGGCCTCGACTCTGCCCAGGTCTCGATCGAAGGCACCCACCAGGCATTGCACGAGGCGCTTACCGGGGTCCCCGGCAGTTTCGGGAGGACCTTGCGTGGCATCGATGCATTGCAGGATACAGGTATCCATGTGCATACCAATACCACCCTCAATGCAATCAACGCCGAAGATGCGCTCAACCTTCCTGACTTTGTGAAAACCAGGTTCGGATTCAACAAATTCAGCATGAACCTGGTCATACCGGTTGGAAACACCACGCTCAACAGGGAAACGGTGATCCCTTACCACCAGGCAGGGGAATGGATTGAAAAGATCCGGGATGCTGCGGCAACAGCCGGTGTTGAGTTTATGTGGTATTCACCGGTGCCGATGTGTATGTACAACACCATCACAGCAGGACTTGGCAACAAAGGATGCAGTGCCTGCGATGGCCTTCTCTCCGTGGCCCCCGACGGATCGGTGCTCCCCTGTGCCTCTTTCGATGAGGCGGTAGGAAACCTGCTCCGTGATCTTTTCCGTGAAATCTGGGAGTCAGCACGTTGCACCTTCCTGCGGGAGAAAGGACTCGCCCATCCCCATTGCACCAACTGCAAGGACTTCAGGATTTGCAACGGGGCTTGCCCGCTTTACTGGGAGGCCATGGGCTGCGAAGAACTCGAAAGGTTGATTGAACAAACCAATACCGTAACGATATGACCCAACAAAATTCCGCTCAGGACGATAATATCGTGGTTTACCATCTCTTCCGGAAAATGCCCCCTGCAAAACGGCTCTTGATAGCATTCTTCCTGATTGCAGCCGGCTTCGCCTTACAGTTTTATCTGGTGCACTTCCTGCCGGGACTGCCCATTGCCATCTTCGGAATGGTGCTCCTCCTCGTTAAGGGGTACAGCAACAAAGTGAATTTCAAAGGGTATGATCCGTCAGCAAAGTGGGAGGTGGTTGATCGCTCTGCCCTCGAACAGGTCGTGGAACTGAATGTGAAGATGAAACGGTGGGCCAGGAGCGTTACAAGCATCTCCAGTGGCATCGGTGCATTTGTTTTCTTCATCCTCCTGATCGGGTTCTTTATTCTGGCAATGGCTGCTTATGCGAATGGCAACCAACCGCTGTTGATCGTTGGAGTGAATGCCGCTTTGCTGATCCTCCCGTTCTGGTTTTCCGGCAACAAGAAAGTGTTGACCACGCCACGGCTGGTGGTGAAAATCAAAGGGTTTCTTTATGTGCTTGATCAATTGAAGGACAGGCTTACAGACCATAAAGTTGATTATTATCTTTTAAAAATTGGTGGGGAAAAGAAGATTCCGGATGATGTCAAAATCAGGGTGATGTTTAAAGACCAGCTTGAAAATTTCCTGGGGATGTATGTCCAGATTTCGGTCAATAGTGTCAGCGGATCAGACTACCCATACTTATATGTGGTCTTTATCGCAAAGAAGGGATTTGGGCTGAAGCAGCGCTTCAACCGGGTCAGTGTGCCCCGGGGGGTCGTTAAGGAGTATGAGTTGAAGAATGATGTGGAGGTCATCGTAATCAGGCAACTCACGACCAAAACCAGCGGTTACCATACCAGGCCGGCTGCGATGATGATGCTTTTCGCTTTGGGCATTGATGAGGGGATGAAGGTTGCCGGCAGGCATTAATATGCTCCCCGTATTGATGAAACTGACGGTGGGTGTGCACAACTGGGTTGATTGCCTGAGTTCTGAACCCCGCTGACCCATACGATGATGCCAGGATCCTGAGGGCACTTATTCTTTTGTGCTCCTTGCCTGCTTTACAGTAACTGTTTCCGGTTCCCTGTCCCTGTCGGGGCGCACCTCTTCCTTCAGCTTTTCCTGCTCTTCGGGGGTGAGGTAGTTCATCCATGCCGGATCGCGTTCGTCGGGGTTCACCAGTCTCACCCATTCGGCGCGGTGTTCTTTAGGCACCTCGCTGATGTCGGGATAGAGGAGGCGGTCGGTGTAGGCCATCGGGCTTTCGCGCAGCCTCATATCCTCGTAGCCCTGCCGTTTGGCCACGATCCGGAAGTCGAACGCGGAACCGTCACTGGCGCCAGGGGCGTGTACGATGAAAGAGGTCTCACCTTTTTCAACCCACCAGTTGCCAAGATTGGCATTGGGGGTAATGAAAACCTTCATGGGATGCTTGCTGCTGATGGTTACGGTTTGAAGAAAATCGGCAGGAACCTGAACCACAGCCATACCATTCTGGATGGTAGCATTTCCGAAGTCCTCGAACCAGTTTTCCGGCGACTCCTGGCAGTAAACCTCCCTGGGACCGTCAGGGGTTCTGACCACAGCACTTTTGGTCCCTGATCCAGCCAGCCCTCCAGTGTAATACACTCCATAACTGGGTGTTGCATTTGAAGAACTTAAACTGGCATAAACACCACGGGCGTAAGCGAAACCGCTTGAGGATGCCACACTGGTACTTGCATACAATCCATAAATATATCTGCCTGCAGTCCCTGTCTGATCGTCATCAGCTATTGCCCGGAAGGCATAAACTGAAGCATCGGAAGCTCCTGTCTTCTGAACGTCGGAGTATACGCCATAAGTAGTGTATGTGCCTGGTGTGGAATTATCGATGACGAACTGTGCGCCATAAAGAGTACCTCCGGCTGTCCTGTTGAAATTCAAAAAGACACCATAGTTGTAGTCATTTCCCGGATATAGCCCAAGCATGTCACTGGCATAGGTTGAACTTGTATTGATACCGATGGAGCTGCTCAGATCATCGATCATGAAGGTGTTGTCGGAGGACCCACCGTAGCCCCAGTTTTTGATCTGGAAGTCATTGCCTGATCCCCAGGTCCCTACAACCCATTTTTCAATGCCGCTGGAACGATAAGAGATAAAATGGTTGTGGGAGTCTGATCCTTTATCTAAAATTATATATGCGTCCCCTATCCCTTTGGCACGCACCCCTCCCGAAACATCCGTGTTGATATCCAGGTTGTACGAAGGGTTGGTATTGCCAAGCCCCAGCCTTCCTTGTGAGCTTTTCAGGTAGGCCTGGTCGTTGAAGTTGATGTCTACGGTACCACCATCGCCAATTTTTACCACGTCCGTGGTCCCTTCATAAAGGTCCAGCATGGTGGCATTTCCGGCCGTAAACTTTATCCGGTCGGGTTCAAAGTAGATGTAGGTGTCTCCATCCCCGTTGTGGAAAATGTAATCATTCACGCCAACATCGCCGTTCACCGTGAGCTGGCGGTCAGGGGTATAAGTGTTTATCCCTACCTTGCCTGTATTTGCCACCACCAGATCGGGGTAGCCGGTGCCGGAATTTTGCCCGGAAATATAGATGGCATCATTCGTAGCATTATGATAGACCCATCCATCATATACACCCTGGTCATAGAAGGCGATACCTGCGTTGGCAAGTGTGGAATTCAGGTAGACAAAGGGGGTCTGGTCATCAATAACAAGGTCTCCGACATTAAAAAGGTGGAGGGCATTGCCTGGTGTGGATGTACCGATCCCCAGTCTTTTGGTAGTATTGTCCCATACCAGGTCATTGGAGCCGTTGAACAAGCCGTTATCGTTGAATTGGATGTTTTTGTTGGATCCGCCTATGGGGGGCATTGGCCCCTGTGGCCCCTGGGGTCCCTGAGGTCCGGTGGGTCCGGCAGCACCGTCGTTGCCCGGAAGGCCCTGAGGCCCCTGAGGGCCGGTTAATCCGACAGGGCCCTGGGGACCTTGTGGACCGATAGGGCCCGTTGCACCGTCGTTGCCCGGAAGACCCTGCGGCCCCTGAGGTCCGGTATTACCTGTCAATCCCTGCGGCCCCTGTGGTCCGATTGGTCCGGTAGCACCGTCATTGCCCGGAGGGCCCTGAGGTCCGGTTAATCCAATGGGGCCCTGGGGACCTTGCGGACCCATAGGGCCCGTTGCACCGTCATTGCCCGGAAGGCCTTGTGGTCCTGCCGGCCCGACCGGACCAGTGGCACCCGGAGGCCCTACTGCTCCTGTATCACCAGGGACTCCTTGTGGTCCCTGCGGCCCTGCTGGCCCTTGTGGTCCAGTGGCGCCGGTTAATCCCTGCGGTCCCTGTGCCCCAGTGGCGCCGGTTAATCCCTGCGGCCCCTGTGGTCCTGTGGCGCCGGTTAACCCCTGTGGCCCTGTGGCTCCCTGTGGTCCCTGCGGCCCTGTGGCCCCCTGCGGTCCTGTGGCCCCCTGTGGACCTTGTGGCCCCTGAGGCCCTGCAGGTCCCTGAGGCCCCGGTGTCTCTGAATTTTTTGAATAAAGGGCATAGGGCACACTGAGAAGTTCAGCCTCTCCCATATTTACATAGGATGTGCCTCCTGAAGGATCAATCTCTATCCGCAAATAGCGGCTGCCAGCACCCCAGTCTATTGTGGAGAATGTACCGGAAAGAACGGTCCCCCCCCCGATACCCAACGAAAAAAGACCGTAATCATTCGTGGTCTCCATATGGGATTCAGTATAAAGAATGTTCCCTGTGGGGGAGCCGTCCAGGATTGAAATCCTCAGGGACACACCCTGGTTTGCCAGTAGAAGGCCCGATCCGTCACGGGCTACTGCCTGATAGTTGAATTTTTCCGGAACCTGCCCTTCCAGGGAAAGTGTTGCGAGTACCAGGAAAACAAGAATGAGTCTTCTGCAATTTTCCATGATAATAAATTTAGTTTGAGTAGATTGATAATGAATAACTACACGACTAAAATACAACTGAAAAGAGGAAAAAGCAAATGAATGCTGAAATTTTTGGGAATGTTCATCCCTGGCGAATGATCAAAAGTAACGACGAAACATCAAAATATAGCTATGACCAGATGTTAACTATTTTTGACTAATTCCCAAGCAATTTCAATGAGAACATCCACTCCCCCTCCGGTGAACCCGATTGCTGAAACTTTCCGGCATATCCGACAGACCAGGTTGTTTTTAAATAGGAGAACAAAACAACTTCCATATCTACTTGAATACCTGCATTAAATACGACACCCCTGTCGTTCCCTGAAAAGGGATCAAGAAGGAGTTGCGTTGCAAAGAGGGACGATTTGATGAACGATGGATAAAGCCAGGTGAAGCCGGCATCCCGTATCCTCAGCGGTTTCAGGTTCAATTCTTCCATGATTTTCAAAAAACTTCCGGCGTAAACAGCATCGATATCAGCACCCGGAAAGGCAAGGACATCTCTGTATTGGTCCACGGGCTGACAATCCACAATGTTATTTCTGAATCCTCCGAAGTAAAACCTGGAAAATGGGGATTCCTTTGCACCGAAAGCATGTCCGGCACTGCTCCTGATCCAGAAGCTGGTATTCCGGACACCGGGAACCAGCCATCCGAAATGTTGTTCAGAAATCAGTGATGCATAGAGGCTTTTCCCGGCCAGGTAGCTGTGTCCGGTTACAGCCCAGCGATACCCCTTTTCGTCTTCCACAGCGCCCAGCGTACGCCGAAGTTTTGAGATACCTGCCTCAATGGATGCATCCTGTAAGTCCTGTATCGGAGAAGCCACATCCTGAAATTGCGGGAGCACTTCCAAATCGCCATAATGGTTGATGGAAAAACCGTAATACCATTTTAAAGGGGACTGAAGGAGATGGTTCTTACGGTAACTGACCCCGAGGGAGTACCCGGCACGGCTGCGACGGATTGGCCCGAACAGGTCATAAAAATCGGTTTGATTCCAGTTCGCATGAAAAGTCCAGAACCAATAGTTCCACTTGAACTGCCCGTGAAACTTCTGCCTATCCGGGTAAGGACTCCATGGAGATCCGCCAAGAAACAGGGACATATTTGAGATGCCTGTCCGGTCACTCCAATTGATGCGGTATCCCAGTGCAATGGTTTGCTTATACCCGGAAATATCAGGAAAGGCATTGATCAGTGACATGTTCTTCAATGGAATGTATGGCGCCTCGGTAATCTTCAGGGAATCTGTATTGACATGTGAAGCGGGGGCAAGGGAATAATCTTTCAGACCGGGATTCTTTCTGATAGCCAGATTTCCCAGGAATTCAATCGGATTGGCATCTTCGAACACCTGTACCGGTATCAGGCCCGGTTGCATTCCGTTACGATGAAACTTCAGCACAAATAGTGAGTCGCTGCTGACATAAAGTGGGGCAAACAGGCCGTTATCATCGTTGGACAGCAACTCGAAGGATTGATCTGCCAGTCCAATGCGCCAGATATTGGAAACGCCCGTATAGTATGAAGTACCAACCAAATATTGGCCATCCGGTGAAAACCGGAACTGAGACAGGGTATTGTCATCAAGCTGATGCACAGTTGTAAAGGATTTTGAGCCCATCTCAAGCGCTCCGAGATCAAACATGATCAGCGACTGTTCCCCCCGGATACCGGTGAGGGTGGCACTAAGCTTTTTGCCATCCCCTGAGATGTCCAGATCCAGCATCGACTTCCCGAAATCTGCCGTGTACATTGGAATGATCTTGTCATAAGGTTCCGGTATTTTTACAAGTTTGGCATAACCGTTATCGTGCTGCACACCCCATAAGGAGCGGTCCGTGGGGTTAAATGCCAGATTGCCGGTCCTGGAGTATCTGATCAGGGTCTTGCGCTTCCCTGTTAACCCGTCAATCTGCACAAGGCTCCTGTATTTGTTGTTTTGTTCCGAAATAAAGATCTGTTTTCGCTCCGCATCGAATGCAAGAAATGTAACAGAATAGAGCATTGGGGAATTCACCTCGGCAACCTTTCTGATCCGGCCTGACTCTATCTCTATGGCAACAATCTGCGCGACGGAACCCGGGTGGTTGATTGCTGCATACACGGTGTTCTCTGAGGCATCAAAACCTACCGTGGATACGCTCCCAATGGGTGCATCAGTGATGGGCCGGAAAGCATTCTGCGGATATGCCCTGATCAATGCAAGATTACTCTGCTGAAACTGGCGCTCAAACCCGATCCACTCCATCCATGCTTCCTGCACAGGTTTTCCGTAGACCCTCCTGAACTGCGTCCCATAAAAGGCACTGCTCTCATCAGTACGGGAGTAAAATGCTTTAAGCTTCTCTTCCCCATACTGTTGCGACAGGTAGGTGATAAAACGTGTTCCGTAGAGGTAAGCATTTGCCCCCACCTGAAAATCGATGGTTGTACCTTCTGTTTCAAGGCCAACAGGAGAATAGATCCTGTCCCCTTCATTCACAATACTTCGGAAGTACATCTCGTCGTATGGGCCCAAAGCACGTCCTAAACCACCTGATGTCCAGGTTTCCAGGTAACAGGCAATCCCTTCATGATACCACCTTGGCGCATACCATCGTGGTGTGGTGAGGTAGCTCCATAAAGCGGATACCGGTGCTTTCTGATCCCTGACTACCTTCCCCAGCATCATCTTTCTCCAGAACTGATCTCGTTTGTTGGCCTTATCAGCCAGGGTGATATGGGTCAGCTCATGGTTAGACAACCACTGAAACCGCTCACTGGAAGGTGTGATATTGAAAGCATAATTAAACGGAGATATTCCCAGCACTACCATATTAAAAGGCATCACAATGGCTCCCCCGTGCCCGTCATCCTCAAAATCGGAGAGCATTACATACGTCATACGATGTTGATAATCCCAGTGCTCCTTGTGAAAGTCCAGGGCATTGTAGAACGTCCCTGCTACATGAGGCATCAGGTACGAATACCGCTTCCCGAAATAGATCAGTTCCATTTCAGAAGTTCCGAATCGATGAATCCTTTGCCCTGAAAGGGGATAAAAGCATCCGACCAGCAGCAGCATCAACAGGGCACAACCCCAATTGAAGCACTTCATATCAGAAGTGTCATATTATAAAACCAAGAAACTGATTGTCAAACAGTCTTAATAATCCAATTTGCTCCTGACTAGCAATGCCAAGGCTTATGGTCTCCTGATTTCCTATGCGCGATGCATCCAGAAGGGTGGTAAGTCCCGCCACAATCTGATCAGCGATGACGGGTAAGCCATCATTCAGAAACAGACCCAGCTCATCCATGTTCAGCAATTGCTGATCTCCTGAAATATTCCGGAGGTCAGAGGCAATCACCCCTTGAAGCGTTGCTTTGAACGTTTCGGCCGCAACCAGTTCCCGTACACCTTCCTCATTGTTCATTAACTTTTTCTTGTCCAGGTAACGAAGGGTGGGTTTGTCCTGCGCGACGACAGCTGCCGTGGTCATATTCAATACAAGGATATCATGTGCATCCTGTAGTTCAGGGGTCGAAAGTAATGGATTGGCAGATAAGTAACTTGATATAGCATTGATATAACCCAGTATGGCTCCGTCAAAACTACGGATCCTGGCAATGGCATCCTGTGCATTGTTGAGGTAGAAAATCACAGGTATCTGTAAAGTGGTATCAAGGGATGAAACCGCGTCAATCGCTGTCAGAATCTCAACTCTTGACGTGCCCAGATAAGTTTCCATTTTCTTCAGCACTGCCTGATATTGCAGGAGTTCCTGAACATTTGATGCCTGCTTCTGATCGGATGTGATGCGATCGGTTGCGTTCAACACCTGCTGCAGATCGGATGCAGTGCGTACGGCATAATAGTAATAATAGGTAAGATACCGCTCATACTGCGCCCTCTTTGCCGTGTCGTCCAACAGCTCATTTCTCAGTTTAATGTCATCTTCTGTTACCTGCACGTTCCGGTAACGGTCAACCTTGCCGATGGTGCCAGCGAGATCCTTTTTGTCTGTTTTTGGATAATCTACATAAAGGCCAATAAAAAACCCAATGACCAATGTGAGCGCAGCAATGAGGATTGCATGAATTCGTTTGATTTTTTTCATGGTGTAGTTGGCGTTAATGGATGAACCTTGCGAAGTTAGAAAGTATGGATGCATATTCCAAATATTCCACAGTGTAATTCAGGATTCAAGTTGAGTTATCTTCCAAAGTTCACGATATTTCATCTTCAGCAGCGGTTGCAGAGCGAGCATACCTGTAACGCCGATTCTTCTTCTTAAGGCAGAAAACTCTTTCAGTTTATCAGAAACATCCTGTGTTTCCATCCATTGAATGCCCGCTTCCTTCAGCAGGATATTTCTTTTAACCAGCAGCGACAGTTCAAGATGCAGTGTCAGATAACAGTAAATATCAAGGATCATTTCCGGAGAGCATTGGTGCTTTAGGGATAGGAGGTATTTACCCGCTTTGTCATCAGCAAGCTCACCCCTCTTGATCATACCCAGCAATCTGACTTCAGTAGCAAGTTCAATCTCCATCCAGGCACGCAGAAGTTGCCCGGCCCGGTAAAAAGTGATCCCGAAGATCAGGGGGAATAAGATAAAAATCAACATGGTTTGCAGATAGAGATCAAGCAGGAAATGGTTGAATGCGCTGTGAAGCATTATGGCGATAACCAGGCCCGGTATTACAGCAACTGCCGGGTGGATATCCCGCTGGATGCCCGCTATCATGACTATCGCAAACAAGGCGCATCCACCTCCATGCATCATGGAGGTTCCAAAACCTCGTAAAACCCAAACCATCAAACCCTGATCAGTCCCTGCACCGAAGATCAGATGCAGGTTCTCGGCGAGGGCAAAGCCTGCACCAACGGCAAAGCCATAGATGGCAGCATCAATGGTAAATCCGATATGTCGCTTTCTGATCAGAAAGATGATAAATAATGCTTTAATCAGTTCTTCGGTAACCGGCGACACATATCTTATAAATTGCTGGTAATCAAATGCTGTTGCCTGATTAACGGTAGTATTGACGATCCATGCCACCTGTGCACCCACTATTCCCCAGGCAAAGGAGTATATCAACCACTTTCGTGCAACCAGCTTAAAACTGTCGAGGAGATACAACCCGGCGAGAAACAGGACTGCGGGGAGAAAACTAACCAGCGCTGCAACCATAGGATCAATAAAGTATTGATGTGCAATGTTAAAGTAAAAAGGCAAAAGGCAAAAGGCAAAAGTAAAAAGGCAAAAGTAAAAAGGCAAAAGTAAAAAGGCAAAAGTATCAAAGTAAGTCAAATCGCGAATCCGGTTACATAGCACCCGGTGCTACCCTTTTTCAACCACTTCGTGGTTGTCTGGGATGCCATCCCCCAACCCCAAAGGGATTAACTATGGGTAGAGAGATGCAGCCCAAAGAAAATCCCGAAGGGATTGAATCGGGGTAAGATGAGCCTCCTGATCTTTAACCTTCACAGATAAAGCTGCTGCTGTTAATACGCCTAAACAGCCAAACCTTCAAACACATAACCAGCTAAAGCATTTCAACATCTAAACGGTCAACGCTACTTAAGCATTGACATACTTTTGGCTTTTCATGCCTTTAGCCTTTAGCCTTTTGCCTTTAGCCTTTATGAAATTTGCGTCATTATGTTGGGTGGCGCATTGTCGCAGGCAGGAAAATAAAAAAGAGGCCCGTCTCCACAGGCCTCTTTCAATCTCTTAGCAGTTAACCGTCAACTTATCACCCCGCCTCCGGCAGGGTGGCAGCTGCTAATAATTTGACTTCGCTCCGCTCGTCAAATCCTTGCATCTGCTCACTTTTAACTTTTTCGTGGTACCACCCGGAATCGAACCAGGGACACACGGATTTTCAGTCCGTTGCTCTACCTACTGAGCTATGGTACCCTCATCATTGGGACTGCAAATTAACAACCTTTTCAACAAATCACCAAATTTTTTTTAATGACGGCAAAAGGTAAGGCGGCTGTTACTTTTTACCCCGGTGGTCCGTCATAACCTCATCTCGATGCAGAGTGCTATCTTTGCACAGATTTTTACCGATGGTATGAAACTCATTATCGATATCGGGAACACCACCCGGAAGTATTATTTCTTTGAAGGGAAGGAGCTCACTGGTGAAGTGCATTCAGAAGAGCACCCTTCAGTTGGTTTCATTGAGGCGTTGCAGCGGGAACACGGACCATTCAGCAGTGCGGTCCTGAGTACGGTGGTGAGCCTTGGCGTGGATTTCGTTAAAGGGTTGCAACAGATGATGCCCTTGCTGATTTTTGATCAAAAAACCCGGCTTCCGCTTACCAACCTGTATAGCACCCCCGCAACCCTTGGTCCCGACAGGCTTGCTGCGGCGGTAGCCGGCCACGCCATGTTCCCCGGTAGCCCTGTACTGGTGATTGATGCCGGAACCTGTATCAAGTATGACCTGGTGAAGGATGACGCTTATCACGGAGGAATCATTGCTCCGGGGATACGGATGCAGGCGAAGGCGTTGCATACTTTTACCGACAGGCTGCCGTTAGTGAATCCGGATCCCGGGATGGAGTGTCCCCTGACAGGAGCTTCCACCACGGGGTCGATCCTCAGCGGAATCATCAATGCCACCGTGGCATCCATGGAGGGAATCATAGCCAGGTACATGGATGAGAACCCGGGTCTAATGATAATTTTAAGCGGGGGAGACCTCAATTATTTTGATAAAAGGCTAAAATATAGCATCTTTGCACTCCCAAATCTGGTAGCTGCAGGTTTGAACGAAATACTTGACTTTAATGAAAGTACATAAAAAGTGTTTGTTTTTTCTGGTTCTGTCCTTTCTGAGCCTTCATGTCGCACAGGGGCAATCCACGTATCAATCGCCCTATTCCCGATTCGGGCTTGGTGATCTGTACCTGCCTTCGAATGCGATGAATGGTGCCATGGGAGGGCTGAAGTACGGTTTCAGGTCACCTTTTCTGGTCAATCCCTCAAACCCGGCATCCTATACAGCGTTCAACAAAAACTACTTTGTGTTTGATGCCGGTCTGCAGGGGAGTCTGGTCAGGATGTCAGCAGAGGAGAAAACACGCGATGACGGGCAATTCGGGCTTGGCAGCATGACTTTTGGTGTTCCGCTGAATGACAGGTGGAGCGGTGCTTTGGGTTTGGTTCCGTGGTCATCGGTGGGTTACCGGATTTCAGACCCTGAGGTACATCCCGATTTTGGTGGATACAATACCATATTTGAAGGGAATGGCGGGCTGAACCGTGTTTTTATCGGCACTGCCCGCAAATTCGGGAAGAGCCTGTCGGCCGGGATTAATTTAAACTACATGTTTGGTTCCCTGAACTATATGCAGACAGTCACATTCGATTCCACCAACTTCCTGAATCTCCGTTCAGAGAAGTCGAGAATTGCCAGTGACATCTCCTGGGATGCCGGTGTGCAGTATATGTCCATGCTCAATGAGGAACGTGGGCTGATGCTCGTCGCAGGAGCCGCTGTTGCCTTACCGGCTTCCATCACAATGCGCGAAGATGTGCTTACAGAGACCTTCCGGTACAGTGGTTCAGGGGTGGTGATGGTGAGGGATACCGTAGATTTTGTGAAAGGGGAAAAAGGGGAAGTGAAAATACCGATGAACCTTGCCGGTGGTGTAAGCCTTCGCAGGGGCGACCGCTGGATGCTCGGTGCCGACTTTGCCATGCAGGACTGGACCCGTTATGAGGCGTTCGGGCAGACCGACTCGCTCTCTTCCAGTTACCAGGTTGCCCTGGGGGGTGAATACAAAGTGAACAATATTTTCCTGCGGGGTGGTGCCCGGTTCAATCAGACGTACCTTCAGCTTAAAGGGAACCAGCTCAACGAGTATGGCATCAGTTTTGGACTTGGAGTCCCCGTTTACAATAAATCCTACAGCGTTTCCATGTTGAGTGCAGGCGTAGAAATCGGGCAGAGGGGAACGAAAGAGAACGGACTTATCAAAGAGAATTTCGGACGAATCTGGGTCAGTTTTACCATGAACCAGGAGCGTTGGTTTAAAAGAAGAGAGTACTTATAGCATTTTGAATTATCACGCAAATCAATCAATAAACCCTAAAAGACCGATGAAAACGAGCATTCTGACAATTGTATTAACAGTGGTCATCAGCACTACCATTCTGGCAGCGTGCAAGACTACCACTTCTCTTGGTGAGCCTGCTGTGACAGCCACGGCTCCAGCAAGCCTGTCAGGACAGACGGAAAGCACTGTACCTGTCGCAGCAGGAAAAATGGAAGTCAACCTGAAAACGCCGGACAAAAAACCAACCTATGGCGACGATAGTGCCCAGTGTGTTTTGAATTATTACCTCTACAGGCAATCATTCAGGGATTGGGAAAATACCGGTGATATGTTTTATTTTGAAGACCTTATGCCGGCCTGGACCTATGTGTTTGTCCACTGCCCCGGGTACAGGGTTAATACCTTTATCAACGGTGTAAAGATCATGGAACACCGCATCTCTGTTGTACCTGAAAATCAGAAGAGGGGAGCAATCGACACACTGATGATGATCTTTGATGAGAGGATTCTCTATTTTGGTGAGGAGGAGTTTGTGTTGGGGGAGAAGGCAACCATGATGGTGAAACACTGCCCGGAAAAGACGGAAGAGATCTATGCGTTGCTCACGAAGGTTGTGAAGATGAATAAGTTGAACACACCCAACCACCTGCTGGTGTACTATATGCAATATGCTGTTTTTATGCATGAAGCCGGGAAAATGACACTCGAAGAGCTTATTGATATCTATCTTGAAGTGGATGAGATTGCCCATCACAATGTATCGCTGAATAACCCTGCAAGCGCCGAATACAGTGAAGGGATAAGCAGGATTGAGCAGCTGATGCTGAATTACCTGGAGTGTGATGTGATGCAGAGCGTATTCGGCCCTAAATACCAGGCTGATTCAACCAATGTGGATTTATTGAAGAAAGTCATCGGGCTGATGGCATACAAAAAGTGTTATGACCAGGTGGTGTTTCGCGATGCCCTTCGCCAGCTCAACATGCTGGAACCCACACCAAAGCTCCTGATGATCCAGGGGAATTTCTACTATAATGATGGTGATTATACAGAAGCGGTAAACTCTTATCGGAAGGCAGCCGATAGCTTTACCGACAAAGAGGCGAAAGAGAAGTACGAAGCATGGATGAAGATTGCGGAGGTTCAGTTAATCCAGAAATCGTATCAGAATGCCAAATCTTCGGTGCAGCGCGCCCTTGATCTGAAATCCGACGATCCGGATGCACTGATTCTGCTTGGGGATATTTACCTCTATGGAGCGGGCACCTGTGGTACCACCATCATTGCCAAGCATGCCGGTTTCTGGGCTGCATTCGACAAATACAGCAGGGCAAGGAACCTTTCCAATGATCCGGTGATCCAGAGCAAGGCAAATAATGGCATTGCCAATGCCAGAAGGGGTTTTCCGCTTACGTCAGATCTGTTCTTCAACAACCTTAAACCCGGCCAGACGGTGACAGCCCCCTGCTGGATCGGGGAGACCGTTACCATAAGGGCATCAGATTCATAGCAGCGTGGTTCGTTCAGCGATCTTACCGGCAGCATTCAGAGGCATCATCGTCATAGCAATGACGGTGATGCTTTTTTCATGCGTCAATGACCCTGAGGATGTGAAAGCGGTGAAGCAGAACCAGGAGCTTCCTGTGGAGTGGGCCGAAGATGTTGAAATGATCTATAGCGAATCGGGCAACCAGAAGGTGCTGATGATGACACCCAGGCTTGAGAAGTATGCCGGGGGGCGGGAGCGTTACACCCTTATGCCGGAGGGGATTCACGCTATCTTTTACGATTCCCTGATGACAGAGCGCTCGAGCATCAGAGCGGGATACGCCGTTGAATACCCGGACCGGAGAACCGTTGAGGCGCGTTATGCCGTCCAGGTGGTGAATGAAACCGGCGATACCCTTAACACCGAATCGCTTACCTGGGACCGGAATCAGCAGAAAATTTACACCAATGCTGCGGTGCGCATCATTACCCATGAAAAGGAAGTGATCTATGGCACCAACGGGATGGAGGCCGATGAAAGGTTTACCCGCTGGAGAATCAAAAACATCAGGGAATCGAGCCTCATTATCAGGGAATCGGAAGATCAACCAAAAAATGATTAGCTTTGCATTGATGGCACTTCACCTATGGAAAACTGGATCATTCTTACTGTAACCATCCTGCTCTCTGCATTCTTTTCAGGAATGGAGATCGCTTTTTTCAGCAGCAACAAGCTGAGGATTGAAATCGAGAGGCAGAAGGGGGCGATCAGCGGAAATATCTTCGGCAGGTTCCTCAACCGCCCTTCTGAGCTGATAGCAACCCTTCTGATCGGAAACAATTTTGCCCTGGTTATCTATGGTATTGCCATTGCCGTAATTCTGGAACCACTGATCTTTCAGTTTTTCCCTGCTGCCATCGATTCGGAAGGGCTCCTGCTTGTCCTGCAAACCCTCTTTGCTACGCTGATCATCCTTGTGCTGGCCGAATTTATTCCGAAGGTGATCTTCCGGATCAACCCCAATGGCGTACTTGATGTCTTTGCCATCCCCACCATAATCTTCCATTACCTCTTCTGGCCGGTTGCCAGGCTCTTCATCCATATCTCCAAATTTATGATGAAAATCCTTTTCGGGGTAAAGATGCAGGATGAGAAATACGCTTTCAGTACACTTGACCTCGACAATTACCTGATTGAATTCTCGCAGGATAATGAAGAGTCAACTGCCTATGAGGATGAGATACAGATGATCCAGAATGCAATGGATTTTCGTACGGTGAAGCTGCGTGAATGCATGGTGCCCCGTACTGAGATAGTGGCTGTTGACATTCAGGATCCGGTAAACGGGCTCAACAATGTTTTCCTCGAATCCGGGCATTCCAAAGTGCTGGTGTTTGAAGAGAGCATCGACAATATCATTGGTTATACGCACGCATTTGACCTTTTCCGGGAACCCAAATCGATCAGGAATATTTTGCGCCCCGTGATCATTGCGCCCGAATCGATGCTGGCAAACAGGCTTATGGAAAAGTTCATCAAGGAGAGAAAAAGTGTCGGGGTTGTGGTGGACGAGTTCGGAGGAACTGCCGGCATGATCACGCTCGAAGATGTTATTGAAGAGATCTTTGGCGAGATCAAGGATGAGTTTGACACTGAAGAGCTGTTCGAGAAGAAGATATCTGATACCGAATTTGTTTTTGAAGCCAGGATTGAGATTCACCACCTGAATGAAACTTACGGCTTCGACCTGGAATATTCTGATGAATACAGCACCCTTGCCGGATATATCCTCCATCACCACGAGAATATCCCTGTAACAGGCGAAGTCATCACGGTTGAACCTTATCAGTTCACCGTTACTGAGGCCACTGAGACCCGACTCATTAAGGTGAGGATGAAGATCCTCCCTTAATCGCATTCCTGTGTTTTTTATTTCATAATCTTCTGTACATTTGCACCTCGTTTTAAAACTAAGGATACAATGGCAGTAATTGGTGCAATTAGAAAGCGTTCCACCCTGTTGCTTATCATCATCGGTGGTGCATTGGTGTTGTTTGTGTTGAGTGATTTTCTGTCGAACCAGGGCGGTGGCAGGCGCAATAAGATTGAGCCTGTAGCAGAAGTGTATGGTGACGAGATCAACTTCAGGGAATTTGATTTTGAAATTCAGCGGCAGATTGAGCTCACGAAAGAGCGTAATCCGGACTATGCGCCGTCGGGGATGGATCTGTTCCAGCTCAGGCAGCAGCAATTCCAGACCAAAGTAAAAGACTATATCTACCTGAAACATTGCAAGGACCTCGGAATCGCGTTGGACAACGAGTACTCCACTGTGCCCGCCATCAGTGCAGCCGAGTTCCGCGACATGCTGATGGGCAATGATCCCCACCCTGAAATCCGGAGGGTGTTTACCAACCAGGAGACCGGACAGTTTGATGCAGCCCAGGTAAGAAGCGTACTGGATAACCAGGATCAGATGGATGCCGTGCAGCGACTGCAATGGCACCTCTTTATCGAGGAGATCAAGAAAGAACGCCTGGCGACAAAATACAAGAACCTTGTGGCCAAATCTTTCTACTATCCCACAGCCCTTGCCAAGATGGCTTATCATGACAGCCGCGATGAAGCTACTTTCCGTTTTGTGGCTAAACGGTATGAAACGATCAACGACTCTCTGGTCACCCTTACCGATGCCGATTATGAGAAATACTATAATGAGCATAAGAAAGAGTATGACCGTGATGCACAGGCTACCCTGAATTATGCTGTGTTTGAAGCCAGGCCCACACCTTCCGATGTGGCAGCAATCGAAGCACGATTCATGGCTTTATTCGGCAATTTCCAGGAAGCTGAAGCACCCGAATTGTTTGTTATGGCGAATTCACACGACGGATACGACAGTACCTGGTTCAAGAAAGGGATGCTCCCGCTGATGCTTGATTCCCTATTGTTCAATACCCCCAAGGGAACTGTTTATGGTCCTTATGTTGAGACGAACAAATACAAGGCAGCTATGGTCATTGATGCCATTGAGCGTCCAGACTCGCTAAGGGCAAGCCATATCCTGATTGCTTACAGCGGAGCTGAAAGAGCCGGGGAGAATGTAGTCCGTTCACAGACAGAAGCTGAACTTTTCGCAGACAGTCTGTTGAATGAGGTGAAAGCCAATGGTGCTCTCTTCGAAACCCTGGCATCCACCATTTCGGATGATGCTTTTGCAAGAACCAAAGCCGGTGATCTCGATTGGTTCAATGAAAGCACCATGGCCCCTGAATTCTCAGCAGCGGTTTTACAAAATGATGTCGGGGAGTTTGTCCTTGCCCAAACCATCTTCGGATACCATATTATCCGCGTCACAGGAAAGAAAGATTTCGCTCGTCAGGTGCGTGTAGCAGTGCTTACACAGGACATTGAACCCTCCAAAGAGACCATTGCCGCGGAATTTGCAAGGGCAAGTCGTTTTGCCAACAGTGTATCATCAATTGAGACTTTTGAAGAGGGTCTTGAGAAGGAGGGTGTGGCCGGAGCCGAAGCCGTTGTCAACAAAGACATGTATTCCGTCCAATCCCTTGTTGATGGCCGGGAAATTGTGCGCTGGGCATTCAACAAAGAAACAAAACCGGGAGAAACTTCCAGGATGTTTGAGTTCCCGGATAAATACCAGTACGTCATCGCTATTGTCAAATCCAGGAAGGATAAAGGGTTATGGCCTCTGGATGAAGAGCTGAAGAAGAACATGGAGCCGCTGGTGAAGCGGGAAAAGAAATACGAGATGATCGCCGGGGAGATGAAAAAGGCAGGTACAACCGATTTGTATCAGCTTGCTGCCAAAATGGATCTGCAGGTTGATACTGCAACCATCTCTTTCAATATGAGCAACCTGATGAACTATGGCCCGGAAGGGAGAATCATCGGTGCAGCCTTCGGCATTCCGGAAGGTAAGGTGAGCGAACCCCTCAAGGGGATAATCTCCGCGTTTATGCTGGTTGTTGACGAGAAAGTTGTGGCCACTGAACCCGAAAATCTTCTTGACCAGCGGATGAACGAAGAGCGTTTATACAATCAGCTCATCCAGCAGAATTTCGACAGGGCTCTTGAAAAGGCGGCCAACATCACAAACAATACGATACTCTGGTTCTGATACCGGTTTCCCCGGTCTTTGCAGAACATATCCAATCTCAGGGAGCTGCCGTGTGCAGCTCCTTTGTTCATATGGAGAAACCGCGGTTGATCACAAGGGCCGGCGCCCTGATCAAAGAGCGCGACTTCAGGCTCACGGACCATGGGATTGCAGCAACCCATTTTTGCCTTGCGGCTGCTGAACAGGGTCTGGGCACCTGTATGATCGGTTGGTTCAATGAGAGAAAGGTAAAGAAACTGCTGCATATCCCGCGCAGCAAAAGGCTCAGCATGCTTATTTCAGTCGGTTATCCTGAGGATGGATATCTTACAAGACAAAAGATCAGGAAACCGTTTCATGATATTGTACACTATAACAGGTATAAATCACTATCTTAGCCGAAAATGGCCCGATCATGAGGACAACCACACTCCTGCTGGCACTGGCAATACTATTATGCAGCACCGCGTTTTCCCAAACCGATTCCGTAAAGATTGCAGGGGCAGAATTCCCTGGTGGTCTGGATTCCCTTTACCGTTGCCTGGAGGCTGATTTCAGGATATCCAGGACAGATCTTCAGTTTGATCAGCATCAGGACCTGTATGCCGATGTCAGGATGACGATCAACAAAAAGGGTGAGGTTATCATGGTGAATACGGGGCAAAGCAGGATCGAATACGAACTTGAGCGGGCGTTGATGTCGTTGCCACCGTTTGTCCCGGCCACCCGCGATGGGAAGCCGGTCACATCGTATGTAGAGCTTAAGTTCATGTTTTTTATCGCCGGCAACAGGATGCAGGTCACAGATCATATGCAGTTTTACACCTATACCCGGGAAAAGGACAATGCCTGGATGAAAGCAGCCCTTGTGGCCGGAGCTGTTGTGATATTCCTGATCCTTTGGGGGGGTTGATGCACGGGTCGCCCTACAATCTGCCTGGAAAGATGTAACTTTCTATCACCTTCGGGAAGTGGCGGTATTCAAGTTCATGCACTCTCCTGGAAAGCGTTTCTGTTGTGTCATCCGGCAATACAGGGCATTCGGCCATGAAAATGATTTTCCCTTCATCGTAATGCTCATTGACAAGGTGGATGGTGATGCCCGTGGTTTTCTCCCCGGCATCGATTACCGCCTGATGGACATAATCCCCATACATCCCTTTGCCTCCATATCGGGGTAATAGTGCCGGATGGATATTGAGGATTTTATTCGGAAAGGCAGAGACTATTTCAGGGTGTAGCTTCAGCAGGAAACCGGCCAGAATCAGGTAATCGATCTGTTGTGCACTGAGCATTTCCAGGATCTCAGCCGGGTTTTTCCAATGTTGACCTGGAAAGCCCATTGCAGGGACATGATGCCTGCCAGCTTTTTGCACCAATTTGGCATCCGGCTTATTGGAAATGACAAGGGCAGCAGAAATGAGGGCATGCCCGGTGAAATAGCGAATGATATTCTCAGCATTTGTCCCGGTGCCGGAAGCAAGGATCGCCAGACGGATCATAAATATCAGAATTGAGATGCAAAGGTAGCAAAAGGATTGGGTTTGTTGTTCCGTCAAGGCACGAAATCAGTGCATCCGGTTCGTGAACAACCGGGATTAATCTTTCAGGTACCCGAAAACCTGCACCACCACGATTCTTTTTGTTTTCGGATGGAGTGTGACAGCGACACCGGTGTAACCATAAAGGGGGTTGATTATATTGGTATAGTGTCCTGAAGAGTTTACCCATAGCCGGATGAAATCATCGGCCATTTGCCTGTAGGTAAAATTACGGTAAGGCTTTCCCCCTTTTTCGGTAATGAGTTGTTCAATCCAGGAGGCCGCGATGTTTTCTCCGCACAGATACCCTTTGCCTCCGTAGTACTCAGCTCTTTTTTGCACCGTGGACTTGCTCTCGACAGGTTGCCGGTGGGTAATGGTTCGCTGGTATTGCAGATAGGCTGCCTGATCAGCTGCTGCGAAATAAAGCGATGAATCATTGCTGAGGAGTTCCAGCCCTTTGGCTTTCCTCACCGAATCAATCCCATCCCGGATCAACCGTTCAAGCAGTGTGGCACTGAATGTCGTTAATTTCATGGTATCTGCGGGGAACTGTGCTGACAAACCCTTTGCCAGCAGCAACCAGCACAAGGCAACAGTCAGAATCTTCGTTCCGGGGATGTTTTGAGTCATACCAGGGCGTTTTCTAACAAGGGGAAATAGGTTCATGTTGGGAGGATGCAATTGTTAAACATTTGATAATAAGGAATGTTGAATTCCGTAAGTAATTTTTTTCTTGCATCGTGTAGTATTAATTAGTTACTTTGCACCCTGTTTAACCAAAACTTGAAAATCATGTCTGATATTGCAACAAGAGTAAAAACGATTATCGTTGACAAACTTGGCGTAGATGAAAACGAAGTAACCCCGGAAGCCAGCTTTACAAACGATCTGGGTGCTGATTCACTTGACACAGTTGAGTTGATTATGGAATTCGAAAAGGAATTCAATATTGCCATTCCCGATGATCAGGCAGAAAAGATTGGGACAGTAGGAGAGGCTATCTCTTACATCGAAAACAACCTGAAATAACCAAACTTCTTACTTCATGAACTTGAAGCGGGTAGTAGTAACCGGTTTAGGTTCATTAACACCGTTGGGCAACACCACCCAGGCTTACTGGGAGGGGTTGCTTAACGGGGTTAGTGGCGCCGGGATGATTACGCATTTTGATGCGGAAAAATTCAAGACCAGATTTGCCTGTGAGCTCAAAAATTTCAATCCGACCGATTATTTCGACCGGAAGGAGGTGAGGAAGATTGATCTCTATTCCCAGTATGCCATTATTGCCAGTGACGAAGCGCTTGCGGACTCAGGGCTGACTGAGCATGGGTTTAACCCTGACAGGGTGGGTGTGATCTGGGCTTCAGGGATTGGGGGATTGCTCACCTTCTATGAGGAGGTGCGTGATTTTGCGGTTGGAGACGGTACGCCCCGTTTCAGCCCGTTCTTCATCCCTAAGATGATTGCCGACATAGCAGCAGGACACATATCCATCAAGCACGGGTTCCGTGGCCCCAATTTTACCACAACTTCAGCCTGTGCCTCTTCTGCCAACTCCATCATCGACGCATACAATTATATCAGGCTTGGGAAGGCGGATGTATTTGTTACCGGAGGTTCTGAAGCCCCGGTTAATCAGCCGGGTGTGGGTGGCTTCAATGCACTCCATGCCATTTCTACACGCAACGATGACCCTGCTACGGCTTCGAGGCCCTTCGACAAAGACCGCGACGGGTTTGTCCTTGGTGAAGGTGCTGGTGCCCTCATTCTGGAAGAGCTTGAGCACGCCCTTGCCCGTGGTGCCAATATCATCTGTGAACTCGCAGGCGCTGGCCTCTCGGCTGATGCCCACCATATTACAGCCCCACATCCCGATGGTCTGGGTGCCATAAAGTGTATGCAGAATGCTTTGGATGATGCCGGTTTGAAAATTACCGACATCGACCATATCAATACGCATGGTACCTCAACACCGGTTGGGGATATCGCTGAGCCAAAAGCCATTGTCGGCCTTTTCGGCGAGCATGCATATTCCATCAACATCAATTCAACCAAGTCGATGACAGGCCACCTCCTGGGTGCCGCCGGTGCCGTTGAGTCTATTGCTGCCGCCCTGGCAGTCAAGAATGACCTCATCCCACCAACCATCAATCACTTTACGGATGATCCTGAAATCGACAACAGGCTGAACTTCACCTTTGGCAATAAAGCCGTTCCCCGGGTGGTCAATGCTGCCCTCAGCAACACCTTCGGCTTTGGTGGCCATAACGCTGCGATCATATTCAAAAAATTTGTCAGGTAACGATTGAGCCGCCCGGTTTTTAAACGGTCCGATAAACTTTCTGCAGAGGATAAATCCATTATCCTTTTCATCAAAAATATTTTCGGGTTTCGACCCGGAAATATTTTTTTGTATCGCCAGGCCCTGAGGCATAAATCGGCAGCTTCCACGGTCAAGGAGGGTGTTAAGGATTCCAATGAACGTCTCGAGTTTCTGGGGGATGCGGTACTGAGTACCATCATTGCCGATTATCTGTTTCAGAAATTCCCATTCAAAGAGGAGGGATTCCTCACCGAAACCAGGTCAAAAATTGTGAGCAGGGTTTCGCTGAACCGCCTGGCACAAAGGCTTGGTATTGGCAGCTACCTCTCCACGAGCCCTGAGTTGCTGAAGAACCCCTCCAACACCATCCTTGGAGATGCCATGGAAGCATTGATCGGCGCAATATACCTGGATAAGGGTTTCAATTTTACAAAACAGACGATCATCAGGTATTTGCTTGATATTTATATGAACATCAATGAGGTGATCGATAAGGAGGTGAATTTCAAAAGCCGGATCATCGAGTGGGGGCAGCATCACCGCCAGGAGGTTGAATTCCGTGTAGCTGAAGAGATACAGTCAAGGCACCATCCAAAGCAGTACCGTGTTGAGGTATATGTCGATAAGAAGGTTGTAGGGTCTTCACTGGATTTCTCGATCAAAGGGGCCGAACAGCTGGCTGCCGAGAAAGGGCTTGCTTTCCTTGAAGGGGAGCAGTAACCATCCTGCATCCCCGTTGTTAACCTTGTTGCTGCCGGTGCGTTTATTATCCTTAACTTTGCAGTCCAATTCTTAATCGTATGACATTGCTTTATATATATTGGGATTTTGACCCCCAGGTGATACCCGGATCTTCCATCCCTGTAAGGTGGTATGGGATCATGTTCGCGATGGCTTTTGTAGTAGCTTACCTGATTATGAAACGCATCTTCAGCAAGGAGGGGATTCCGTTAAAGACGCTGGATGACCTTACACTTTGGGTTGGTGTCGGTACGGTTGTGGGAGCCAGGTTGGGTCATTGCCTCTTTTATGAACCCGAGATTTATCTCAGGGAGCCGCTCAGAATCCTGAAAATATGGGAAGGGGGCCTTGCCTCCCACGGAGCTGCCATCGGCATTTTGCTTGCCCTCTGGCTGTTCACCCGAAAGTACAAATATTCATTCGTAGGATTCCTCGACAGGCTGGCCATTGTAATTCCCTTATCGGGGGCGTTCATCAGGCTGGGAAACTTGGCGAATTCAGAAATTTACGGAAAAGTGACCAGCCTGCCGTGGGGATTCTATTTCCAGCGGTCTCTCGATTTTCCACACCGCTTTGAGCCTCACCATCCGACCCAGATCTATGAAGCGCTCGCTTACATACTGATCACCTTACTGCTCTGGCAACTTTACCGGCGCAACCATGACGCGAAAAAGGGATTCCTCTTTGGCCTGTTTCTGACCCTCCTCTTCGTGGTACGCTTCCTGATCGAATTTGTGAAAGAGCCGCAGGTAGCCTTTGAACAGGAGATGGTGTTGAACATGGGGCAGTGGTTGAGCATCCCGTTCATCGTTGCCGGGTTGGTCATCCTGGTCCTGAGCTTTCGAAGCAATGCCGGAACAGACCAGGCAAAAGTAGAAGCCGGAGAACACAATAAGTCTGAAGAGGAGGGGAGTTCCGGGGTATGAGAAAATTTATCCGTTTTCTGGTGCGCAATGTGCCCCGTCCATGGCTGATCAGGTTCAGCGGGATGTTCAGCCGCCTGGTGTTGCCCTTTTACCGGGGCAGCAGGTATGAATGCCCGGTGTGCCATACAAAACTCAGGAGATTCCTGCCCTATGGCAACAAAGGTGGTGCGAACAGACTCTGCCCTTCCTGCCTTTCGCTGGAGCGGCACAGGTTGCTGTGGCTCTGGCTCCAAAAGCGTTCAAACCTGTTCACCGCTCCACTCAAAGTACTCCACGTTGCCCCTGAACAATCCTTCATCCATCGCTTCAGGGCGTTGAAAAATCTGGATTACACCACGGCCGACCTCTTCTCCCCCCTGGCAGATGTAAAGATGGATATTCAGTCAATGCCCGTCAAAGACAACACCTTTGATGTGGTCATCTGCAATCATGTGCTGGAACATGTGGATGATGACATCACCGCGATGCGTGAGATTTTCAGGGTACTGAAGCCTGGCGGGTGGGCCATTATGCAGGTTCCCATCGATTGGAACAGGGATTTTACTTATGAAGATGCGTCCATCACGACCCCTGCAGAACGTGAAAAGCATTTCGGGCAATATGACCATGTACGCTTCCACGGCACCGATTACCCTAATCGTTTAAAAAGCGTTGGGTTTGAGGTTGATGATGAGGATTTCCTGGCAGAATTTTCCGAAGAGCAGCGGGAATATTACCGGTTACCTTTCAAAGAGATGGTATGGAAATCCGTGAAGCCTGATCCTCAATACAAAACATCAAAATAAATATTAAATAACCAGAGATATGTTAAAAGAGACTTCAACTATGACAGACTACCGAATTGCAGACATTAACCTGGCCGACTGGGGCCGCAAGGAGATTGAGATTGCCGAGAAGGAGATGCCCGGTCTCATGTCAATACGGCAGAAACACAGGGATGGAAAGCCCTTGGCCGGTGTAAGGATCACGGGTTCATTGCACATGACAGTCCAGACTGCGGTGCTGATTGAGACCCTTGTGGACCTGGGTGCCAATGTGCGTTGGGCCAGTTGTAATATTTTTTCCACGCAGGATCATGCTGCAGCAGCGGTTGTGCGTGATAGCGGGATCCCGGTATTTGCCTGGAAAGGGGAAACCCTGGACGAATATTGGTGGTGTACGAAGATGGCATTGAGCTTCCCGGGGGGATTGGGACCACAACTCGTGGTGGATGATGGGGGCGATGCCACACTGATGATCCACCTGGGACATGCCGCGGAAAAGAACCCTGAACTGCTAAGGCAACAGCCCGGAACCGCCGATGAGATTGCCCTGCTGAAGCAGCTCCAGGAAGTGTATGTAGAGGATTCCACGAAGTGGGAACGCGCCGCCGGGGAATGGAGAGGTGTATCCGAAGAAACCACGACCGGCGTCCACAGGCTCTACCAGATGCACGAGAAAGGTGAACTGCTTGTGCCTGCCATCAATGTAAACGACTCTGTCACCAAATCGAAATTTGATAACCTCTACGGATGTCGCGAGTCACTTGCCGACGGGATCAAACGGGCAACCGATGTGATGATTGCCGGTAAAGTAGTGGTGGTCCTGGGATACGGAGATGTTGGCAAGGGTTGTGCCCGCTCGATGCGCTCCTATGGCGCCCGTGTTATCATAACCGAAATAGACCCGATCTGTGCTTTGCAGGCTGCCATGGAAGGCTTCCAGGTGACAACCATTGAGGAAGCACTGGAAGAGGGAAATATCTTTGTGACCACCACCGGCAACAAGGATGTGATCGTCGCAGAACATATGGCATCGATGAAAGATGAAGCGATTGTCTGCAACATCGGCCATTTTGACAATGAGATCCAGGTGAGCAGGCTCGAAAACTGGCCTGGAATCAAAAAGACCAACATCAAACCTCAGGTCGATAAGTACACCTACCCCGACGGTCACTCCATCTACCTCCTTGCCGAAGGACGCCTCGTGAATCTCGGCTGTGCAAACGGCCACCCCTCTTTTGTGATGAGTAACTCGTTTACCAACCAGGTGCTTGCACAACTCGACCTCTGGAATAATCGTGAAGTGTATGAACCCGGCGTGTACAGACTGTCGAAAAGTCTTGACGAAGAGGTTGCACGCCTGCACCTTGAGCAACTTGGGGTAAAACTCACCAAACTGACCCCCGAGCAGGCGAAGTATCTCGGCGTTCCGGCTGAAGGACCTTACAAGCCTGAGCACTACAGGTATTAGGTAAACTTTTTAACGGCTTGTTTCCCCTGCCCTTTATCTCCTCCTGAATTACAACTCAGGGGGCGGGCATATCTCAAATATCGAAATAACTTAAAAACAGCTGCCGGGACACTAAAATACCATAAGGGTAAAACCATTGAACCTTTTTTTACAGAAAGGAATGTTTAGTGATTGATTGTTTTTGCGGCCTTGTTCATCGACTTTCGAGACAGCCTCTGTTTTCAGATCAATATTGAGGATTGCGTTTTTTTTACCGGACGCGAATGATTCTTTTTGTTAAATTGTGCCAAATTGGACACTACTATGGCGCTACACATTAAAACATTGGTTTTTAATGCTTTTCAGGTAAATACCTATGTGATTTATGATCAGGAGGGTAACTGTATATTGGTTGACCCTGCCTGTTATACCTCCAGGGAGCAGGAGCAACTGGCTACATTCATCACTGACAATAACCTGCAAGTGCAAGCGGCCATAAACACCCACAGCCATATTGACCATGTGCTCGGCAACAGTTTTGTGTACCGCCGGTTTGGCCTTAAGCCACTGATCCATCGCGATGGACTTGTCTTTTATGATCATATGATGTCGCATGCCAACACCTTTGGTTTTGAGATTGATGAGCTGATCTATCCTGAGGAGTTCCTTGAAGAGGGGCAGGTGGTTAAGCTGGGTGATGAGGCACTTCGGGTTCGTTACACGCCTGGGCATGCAGATGGGAGCATTTGCCTGGTTCATGAAGCCGGCAGATGGATTGTGACCGGAGACCTGCTCTTTTACCTCAGTATAGGGCGTACCGATCTCCCGACAGGCAATCTTGAGAAATTGCTCCATTCGGTGAGGGATAAGGTTTTTGTCTATGATGATGATTATACGTTGTATCCGGGGCACGGGAATGCCACAACCATCGGGTATGAGCGCCGCAACAACCCTTATCTATAGCGGGGGAAGGGCGAGCAGGTCATTTGCCGCATTCACTACATTTTCGGGGGATATCATCAGCATGCAGTTGAAATGTTTGCGGGGGCATTTTGCATAACCGAGTTTGCTGCAGGGTCTGCAGGTGACCCCTTCCATCTCAAGGATGGTGCTGTAATGCAGCAAGTGGTCCGGCAGGTAAGGTCCCATACCGAGGGCGGGGACGGTATTTCCCCAGATGCTCAGGATTTTGCGCCCGAAGGCGGCTGCAATATGCATCAGGCCTGTATCGTTGGCTATCACCAGTGAAGCTCCGGCCACAACTGCTGCCGATTCCCCCAGTGAATAGCTCCCGCAACCGTTCAGCACAATGTTGTGTTGCATCGCGCGGCATATCAATTCTCCCCGTTCCCGGTCTTCGGGTCCACCCATCAGCACCACCGGCAAAGGAAGCTGATCCGCGGCTTCAGCCACCATCGGTGCAGGATAAATCTTGGTGAGATACCTCCCTCCGATCACAAAGGCAATATAACCCGGATGAAATCCGGCCGGGAGCAATTGTTCCGGACCTCCCTGTCCGGGATTCAGAAAATAGTCGAGACCTTGCCCGTCATTGATCACTCCAAACCTCCTTACCGTTGCCATGTACCTGTCCACGATGTGGTTTTCGGGCATCAGGTTCAGCTTCAGGTTCACAAGCAGATACTTCCTGAAGTTGAGCTTCCGGAATGATACCGATGGCCGGCGGAGTTTCAGCTTCAGGCTGAGGGTGCGGATATTGCGGTGTAAATCAACGATAAGATCGTACCTGTTTTGCCTGAGCTGAGGCAATACCTCACTGATGCTGTGATCGACAGTGATGAGCCGGTCGATGTAGGGGTTGTGTTCCAGTACTGCACTGAACCGGCCGAAGGTGAGCATATGCAGCTCCACACCGGCTTGCTTCTTCATGCACCGGATCACAGGGGTGGTGAGTACGATATCGCCGATGGAACTAAACCTGACGAGAAGAACTTTCACGGTTTATTTCTTCACTTCGTAGTGCTCCTCTATCGTATCGGGCAATTCGTTCGGATCGGGTTTCGGAACTGTCCTCTTCAGCCAGAGGTGATTGTTGGTGAGGCGAAGGATCTCCCATACGTAGGGGGTTGGGGAAGTGGCCAGCGTGATCCTGAGCTCCTTTTTATCCTCATTGAACTCCCAGGTCCCGGGCGTTTCAACAAGGTTGTAGATTTTTACCAGCCCACCGTTCTTGTCGATACGGTATCCATTATCTTCAGGATAATTTTGGGTAACATCTACCCCGTTGTTGTATATTACAACCATACTCCAGTTGCCGTCAAGCCTGGCTTTTTTCGTCCTCAGGCTCACAAGCGGGCCCTCAGAATACTTCTGGCATCCGAAGAGGGATAGCAGTAATCCTGTTACAATCAGTAAATAAACATGCTTTTTCATAAGTGAGGGTTTAGGTTTCGACATTGCACAAATATACACTAATCATCAACCAAAAAAGATAATTTTGCACCATGATTTTGGTGGATACGCATACACACCTTTACCTGGATGAATTTGAAGGTGACA
>JAWOGX010000207.1:0-5937 GCA_046496455.1 Bacteroidales bacterium
ATCACGGTAACGCCGGCAATGCCTACCTGAGAGGCAATAAGGCAGTTTTTCCCGATCACGGTATCGTGGCCGATCTGGATGAGGTTGTCGAGTTTCGTGCCCTCGCCGATGACAGTGTCCCCTGATACACCGCGGTCGATGGTGGTTCCGGAGCCAATCTCCACATTATTGCCGATAACCACCCTGCCGCATGACTCCATTTTATCGAAATGGTCAGGGCGCCTCTTGAAATAAAAAGCATCACCACCAAGCACCACATTGGGATTGATGATCACATTGTCGCCAACAATGCAATGGTCGTTGATGGTTACGTTGGCGTGAATAAGGCAGTTCCTGCCAATCTTCACATGGTTGCCCACAAACGCACCTGGCTGGATCACCGTTCCTTCACCGATTTCCGCGGTGTCGCTTATCATAGCTGTTGCAGGGATGAACGGCCTGAACCGTTTCACCAGCGTTACGTAGGCGGAAAAAGGATCATCGCAGTAAAGAAGGGTTTTCCCCCTTGGAGCTTCATCCTTTTTGTTGATCAATACCACTGATGTTTCTGACCTGAGTACCTTGTCGTAATACTTCGGATGGTCTACAAAGGTGATGTCACCTTTTTCTACCATATGGATTTCATTGATCCCGGTGACCAGGAAATCGGGATCCCCGATAATCTCAGTGCCTGTGATGTCAGCGATCTCCCGAACTGTGATCCCCTCTGTAAACTTCATAGAAATGGTATGTTATGGTTATTCTTTTACCCGTTCGGAGTATTCTCCGGTGCGTGTGTCAACTTTGATTTTCTCTCCCTCATAAACGAAGAGCGGAACGTTAATGGTGGCTCCGGTTTCGACGGTTGCCGGTTTCAGGGTGTTGGTAGCGGTATCTCCTTTTACGCCCGGTTCTGCATAAGTCACTTTAAGGATCACAAATGGAGGAAGTTCAGCGTAAAGCGGGTTTTCGGTTTCTCCGTGAAATACGATCTCCACGTCCTGCCCTTCCAGCAGGAATTGCGGTGCGTTAATCAGTTCTTCAGGAATGGGAACCTGCTCGAATGTTTCACTGTGCATAAAATTGTAGCCCGATTCGTCTTTGTAGAGATACTGGTATTTCCGACGCTCAACCCTCTGAATGTTAATCTTTGCTCCTGCCGTAAAGGTGTTGGGAAGCACCTTGCCGGTCTTGATGTTTTTTAGCTTTGTCCTGACGAAAGCGGCGCCCTTGCCTGGTTTTACATGCTGAAATTCAACGATGGCATAGAGCTCACCGTTGAATTCGATACAGATGCCGTTCTTGATGTCTGCCGTAGTTGCCATAATTCAGTTCCCTGGTTTTATTGTTTACTTGATTTGTTCAGTTTGGTGTTTCCGGCACCAGGGAGCAGCATCCGGTTATGATTTTATGTACCGATGATGATCCCCCGATTTAAATCGTTGCGTGGTGCGTTTCATTTCCGGGTGCAAAAGTATAAATATTAAACCGTTCGGGCAAAGGATGCGCAACGCACCCTGCCGATTTGTGCCGAGGATATCAGGAGGATGATCCGGCAAACGGTCTTATGTTGTCGGGTTGATGCTGAATCGTGCGAAATCCTGAAACTGTTCATAGAAGCCCGGGAAAGATTTTCCGGTGACAAAAGGATGCTCCAGCCTTGCAGGAAAAATGAGACCCACCATGGCCAGGGAAGCCGCAACCCTGTGATCGAGCCAGCTGCTGAAGGTGAACCCGGAGTCCGCGGGGTAGGTATAGGGTTGGATGGAGAGCGTGTTACCATCCTCGGAGAGGGTAAATCCGGGGTGTTTCAGCTGATGAGTGATGGCCTCCAGGCGATTTGACTCTTTATGCCTGAGGTTGCGGATTCCGGTAAGGGTGGCGGGCCGGTTGGCGAAGGCTGCCGCCGTGGCAAAAGCATTGAAAAGGTCAGGGCAATGGGTGAAATCAGCATGGATGATCTGGTTTTTTTTCCCGGAATTTCTGATCACAATGCCACTATTGGTTGCTTTGGTGGTGACCCCCAACTGGCGAAACAATTCCGCTGCAGCTTCATCGCCCTGTAACCCGCGTAAATGAAGATCCTTCAGCAGAAAAGAAACCGGTACAGGCATCATGGCTGCGGCCTGATAAAAGAACGCAGCTGATGACCAGTCGGCATCCCATGCCATCCTGAGGGAGGGGTAATGGCCGTGTTGTACCGTGATGGCATTGCCGGATTGCGATACCGCTGCGCCCGCTTGCTGCATCATTTTGATGGTGAGATCAATATACGGTTTCGACACAACCTCCCCTTCCAGTGTGATCGTCACTCCTCCCTGGATGAACGGGGCAACCAGCAGCAAACCGGAGATGTGCTGACTCGAGACATCCGCAGTGAGGCGGAAATGGTTGCCTTTAATGCCTTTGGAGTCCAGAATCATGGGGAGGAACCCTTTTTTCCTGAGAAATTGCACAGAGGTTCCAGCCTGCTCCAGGAGCATTGCCAGTTCATCCACCGGCCTCCGTTCCATTGCGAAAGTGCCTGAAATCCGGTAACGGCCTCCCTTTAATGCAGCAAACAGCGAAGCCATTCTGACAACGGTTCCCGCATTGCCGCAATCCAGTTCAATCATTCCGAGATTTTCCGGAGACACAGTAATCCTGCTCAACACATTGTACATGTACATGGTATCCTCCGCCTCACGATTCAGGATTACCGGATCAAATGCCTGTTTCTCCAGCGCAGCCATCATCAGCAACCTGCTGATGATACTCTTGCTTCCCGGCAGGTCGATGCTGATCCTTCTTCCTGAGGCCTTATGGCCGAATATCTGCAGGTATGCGCTCATCGTTTTTCCCGGGTTATGGATGCAAGGTATTGCAGCCCCCTCAGGATATCATCAGGGGATACCGGTGTATTCCATTCAGGATTTCCGTTTTCATCCAAAAGTACCGGGTTTATTTTTCCTTTCTCATTTTTTTTATCCTGATAGATAAACCCCATAATCATTTCGGGGGTGATGTTGCCAGGGAGGAGTGGATGAAAATGGTCGAGGTAAAATCCGGTGGCTTTTTCGAGGCTTGCCTTATCCAGCCCGTTGAGCTGGCATGACAACAAGGTTTCAGCAACAACGCCTGCAGCCACAGCGGCACCATGAGTCACAGGCAGGTTCACGGCCAGACGGCAGGATTCAATAGCATGCCCGATGGTATGACCGAAGTTGAGTGCTTTCCGCATCCCCTTCTCTTCAGGGTCTATGGCGGTGACCACCTCTTTGTACCGGATGCATCTCTCCACCAGCGACGCGAATGCTGTCGGGTTATCGAGCGGGAACCCATTGAGTTCATCCAGCACCAGGGGCGCACCGATCATCGCATATTTGAACATTTCCCCAAGCCCTGAATTCATTTCCTGGTCCGGAAGTGTTTGAAGAAACCCCGAGTGGATGCAGACGCACAGTGGGAGCTGGAAGGTCCCCACCTGATTTTTCGCATGTGCGAAATTGATCCCTGTTTTCCCCCCGACGGCAGCATCCACCTGTCCGATGAGGGTGGTGGGGATATTGATGTAATCGATTCCCCTTTTATAGATGGAAGCGGCAAAACCCCCGATGTCGGTGACCACACCACCTCCAAGGTTAACCAGGATCGTGTTTCGGGTAGCACCGTGATGATCAAGTGCCTCAATCAGGTATTCAATGGTCCGGAAACTTTTCGATTCTTCCCCTGCCGGGATGGTGATGAGGGGCGGTACACCGGATGTTTCAAAAAGCAATGTTTCAAGAAGGGGTAAGCACTCCTTTTCTGTGTTGGTATCGCAGAGCAGGATCAGCTCTTGCCGGTCAGTTGCATTTTGCCAGCGGGGATCCTGTTTCAGGGCCTCAAAGCAGGTGGGGCCGGTAATGATGTTGGATACAAAACTATCCTGGTTCATCGGCAAGGGGTTCGTTTGACCGGTAAAGATACAATTTCGAAGCTATTTGCTCAATGTATGCACATTCTCATGATTCTTTTAACATCCCCTAAACATCTAAACAACTAAACTTTCAAATGAACCACAGATCATACAGATTTCCACAGATATTGGCACCTCACTTTTATCTTCTATTCGGAATTCTGCTTAATTTTGTGGAGTTCCGGTGTGCTGCACGGGCAGGTCTTGTTTATGAAGCAAACGCTCTCCGGCAGGGGGATTCCGTGGTTGTACATCCGGTTTTTCAAAAGAGAAAGTAGAACAATGCATAAGGATTATCAATTGGATCTTGGGGACACCTCGGTTGCATTTGCATTGAAGAGCAGCCGTGAATTGCAACGAGCTGTTTTTTTGTTTGGCATGTTGAAGAATCCTCGCCTGGTGGCGATCGGCAAGCGTTTGATCACCAATGCTTTAAAGTTGCGACTGCCCATCGGATTTATCATCCGCCCACTCATTTTTCGCCATTTCTGCGGAGGGGAGAGCCTTGATTCCTGCAGTTCAGTCATCAGCCGGTTGGGGGAATATGGTGTGAGGGTAATCCCCGATTTTTCTGCAGAGGGGAAGGAGGATGAAGAGGCATTCGACAGGGTGAAAGGGGAGGTGCTGCGTACCATTCAGCTTGCGGCAGGATCAGCCACAGTAATCTCTGCAGTCTTCAAGCCGACGGGAATTGCTCCTTTTGGGTTATGGGAGAAACTGAGTTCAGGGGATGTTTTAACCCCAGTGGAAGCCGAAAGCCATCGAAGGCTGGAGCAGCGGATGGAAGAGATATTCTCAGAAGCGGCCAGGGTTGGGGTGCCGGTGATGGTGGATGCCGAGGAGAGCTGGATTCAGCCTGCGGTGGATGCCGTTGTAAGGCGGTATGGTGAGCGGTATAATATCGATAAAGTGCTTGTTTACAACACTTTGCAAATGTACAGGAACGACAGGCTGGCTTTCATGAAATCGGAGTTGGTGCGGGCCATGACGAAGGGGTACATGCTTGGATACAAGATTGTACGGGGCGCTTACCATGAAAAAGAGATCAGCCGCGCCCGTCAGTTGGGTTATCCTTGCCCCGTGTACACAAAAAAGGAGGAGACGGATGAGGCATACAATGCCGCGCTGGTGTATTGCTTTGAAAACAGGGATAGAATCAGTTTCTGTGCTGCGACGCATAACGAGCAGAGCTCACTGTTGCTTGCACAGCTGCTGGATGAGCATCAGCTTGCGGGCAATGCACACATCACCTTTGCACAGCTTTACGGGATGAGCGACAATCTGACCTTCAACCTTGCCAAAGCAGGCTTTGTGGCAGCCAAGTACCTCCCTTACGGGCCGGTCAGGGAGGTCATCCCTTATCTTTTCCGGAGGGCCGAAGAGAACAGGTCCATTGATGGACAAACCGGCCGTGAACTTGCATTCCTGCGGCGGGAGTTGAAAAGACGCAAAGAGACATAGTAAGATATGCGCATGTGAATTGCATCATATGTTGAATATTATTGTAATTTTGACGGTGGATTCAATACTGAACTGCTAAAGAACCATCAGAAAAGGTGAAGATGATCAATTCAGATATAGTAAGGGGAATACCAGCATATTTGTTGTTTCCGGTAGCCTTTGCCGTGTTGTTTTTGATGTCATGTGGCATGTCAAAATCTGTTGATAAAAGGGATGACGTAGAGGATGAAACGATGGAAGAAACACCAGGGCAGGTTGTAGTCGGAGCCTTACCCCAGCTGATCATTTACAAAATGAAGCGTGATTACCAGTACATGGTACCGGTGACCCTTAACCAGGAAAAAACCGCCATCGAAAGTTATCCCGGGCCAGGTGACCTGTATGTGCATGGCGAGCTTGCCATACCGGTTGAGCTTGGCAAGGGGTATTATCTGGATATCAAAGGGATAGGACCTAACACCGCCTTTTTGAAAATGAGTTATGACCAATACAGCAAGATGGGCGATACACCCACTGCTGAGGAGTTATATGGGTTAATCCTTGATAAGGATCCCTTTGAG
>JAWOGX010000093.1:0-4965 GCA_046496455.1 Bacteroidales bacterium
TTCAATGGAGATACCGTAGCAAGTTACTATGTATCTTCATCAGGTGTGCTCACTTTCAATAGTACCATAGGAACTGCTCCTTCCTATACCAATCTTGCCATCCCCGATGCTTCTATCCCTGATAAGAGCATCTGTATCTGGGGCCTTGCCGGACTGGGCTCCAACGATATCATCGTATCCAAAACTTTTGGTACTGCCCCCAACAGGCAGCACTGGGTTAGCTTCACCAGCTATAATTATGGCGGTGGTGGTGCCAACGACTGGATATACTGGAGCATCGTACTTGAAGAAACCACAAACTGTATCTACATCGTTGACCAGCGTACCAATGTTGCTACTGTTTCCCTGACCCTCGGTATCCAGATCAATGACTCAACGGCGATCTCTGTTACCGGTTCTCCGAATGTGAGCAGCCTTGCAGGTACCGATGCCACCGCGGCTGACAATTCCTACTACCAGTTTATTCCGGGTCAGCAACCCGATTATGATTGTGCTGTCACCGGTTCCCCAATGGCCACTTACCTGAACATTACTTCAGCCCCTTTTACCGTACAGGCTGATGTTTTTAACTATGGTGCGCAGGCTGTGCAGTCACTCGATTTCAATTACAGCATCAACAACGGTAACCCGGTTACCTCCAGCCTTACAAGCCTTAGCCTTGCCAGCCTGGCAGATGCGCTGCTCACTTCCGGTGTTAACTGGACTCCCACCCAATCAGGCCCTTATGACATCAAGATCTGGATGTCCAATATCAACGGCAATCCCGATGAAAACAACAGCAATGATACTCTCCATCTCTCTGTTGTTGTGCTAGATACCATTATCACCAAAAAAGTGCTCGTCGAGCAGGCCACGGGTGCATGGTGCGGCTATTGCGTTGATGGCGCTGTCGTGATGAAAGACATCCTGCAATCTTATCCGAATGCTATCGGCGTAACACTCCATAATGGTGATGCCATGGCATTTGCTGATGGCAATACCGTAAATTCTACCTATGTGTCCGGGTATCCTGCAGGGATGGTTGACAGGGTTAAATTCCCCGATCAGTCAGCTGTCGGTTTCTCCCGTGGTGCATGGAAAGCCAAAGCCGCAGAAAGGCTTGCAACCCCCATCCCGATTCACGTTGAGACCTCGCATACCTACGATATGGCAACCAGGCAGGGGAATGTAACGGTGAAAGCCACATTCTATGAAAATATGTCAGGAGATTTCAGGTTCAACTGCTATATCGTTGAAGACAGCCTTACCGGTACCGGCAGCCAGTGGGCTCAGTCCAACTATTACAACACCACTGCCGGCCATCCGATGTACGGTTTGGGTAACCCCATTGTCGGATATGTTCACAACCTGGTTACACGCCAGATGCTTGGAGGCCCCTGGGGCACCGCAGGTGTGGTTCCCAGTACCGTTGCCAAAGGATCTTCCTACGAAAAAACCTATACCTATACCCTCCCGGCAAACTACAAACCTCAGCACATCAGCCTGGTTTCCATGATGCAGCACTACAGCAGCAATGTTAATGACCGGGAAATCCTCAATTCCGACAAACAAAAACTGCACTATTACATTGGCGTGGAAGAGCAGGAAGTCATCGGGTCTGTCAGCCTCTATCCAAACCCCGCAGGCAATTCCCTCAATGTGGCTTTTGAACTCACCCAGCCCTCAAGTGTGCAGGTAGAAGTGGTCAATTTGATAGGTCAGGTGATCAGTACTGAAAATATTGGAATGACCATGCAGGGACCGTCCAGCATCATGATCAGTACCGCTGACCTCGCTGATGGATACTACTTTGTAAAGCTTATTACCGATAATAAGGTTGGCGTGTATCCTTTTATCAGAAAAAGATAAATTGAACCTCCCTTCCTGAATGGAAAAGGCTGTCAGGGTTAGAACACTGACAGCCTTTTTCATGCATTGTCCGGGAGTCGTTTCCCGGATTTGTTGCCCTTCTTAAAAAAAAAACCGGAGCGAAAATGAAATATTATTCGTTCTTAATAATTATTCACTATTTTAGCAAGCAATTAAAAGTGCATAACAAACGCTATATAGACATGTCATTATCCAGAATCTTTGCTGTAATCCTGATGTTTTCCTTTGCAATCCTGTCGCAGGAGGCAGTAGCGCAAAAGAACTACACTGCTGAGGCTGATGAGGCATACAGGCTGCAGAAATACTATGAAGCGATACCGCTTTACAAGAAAGCATTTACCAAGGTGAGCAACAGGCCTGAAAAGAGGAGGATCCTCTTTCAGATTGCTGAGTGCTACAGGAAAACCAGTGACTTTGCCAGGGCTGAGGCAGCTTATGACAGGGCCATACGTGCCGACTATCCCCTCCCGATCGTGTACATGCGGTATGCAGAAACGCTTAAATCGAGGGGGAAATATGAGGAAGCCAGGGAGGCGTATGGCAAATATCTTGAGAAAGAGCCAGGTGACCAGCGGGCAAGGGTGGCACGCGATTATTGTGACACTGCCATCAAATGGATGGAAAACCCCACCCGGTGGCAGGTAGAAAACATGAAACGGTTTAATTCCCGAAACAACGATTTTTCCCCTTCTTATGCCGATAATAAAAAATATAACGTGCTGGTGTTTACCTCTGATCGTGATGAAGCTGCGGGAAAGAAAATAGATCAGTGGACCGGCGGAAAATTCACCGATATCTTCTATGTTACCCTGGACAGAAAAGGGAACTGGAGCAAACCACAATCCTTTGACGACGACAAAATCATCAATACCCCAATCAATGAAGGTGTGACAGCCTTTAATGACAAAGCCAACATCCTTTATTTCACCAGGTGCCGTGTTGCCAGCAAGGAACGTTTGGGTTGCGATATTCTTACGTCCAAGAAAATGGGGCGCAAATGGAGTGAACCAGAACCGCTGGGTATCGCCGCAGATAGCATCAGGGTCATGCATCCAACCATCAGTGACGATGAAAAAGTGATCTATTTCACCAGCGATATGCCGGGTGGTTACGGTGGCGGGGATATCTGGATGGCCAGAAGAACCAGCAAAACAAAACCATTTGGCACACCCGAAAACCTCGGCCCAATCATCAATACATCCGGAAACGAAATGTTCCCCTACCTGCGTGAAGAGGGAGTCATTTACTTCTCTTCCGACGGACACCCCGGCATGGGAGGCCTTGATATTTTCAGGTCCCTGATGGTGAATGGTGTCTGGACAACCCCTGAAAACATGGGTTACCCCATCAACTCTGAAGGGGACGACTTCGGGATTATCCTCCAGGGCCTCGAAAAACGTTTCGGTGAGCAGGAAGACGGGTTTATCTCCTCCAACAGAAACATCAAAGGCTCCCGTGGCGGTGATGATATCTATGCCATCCATCTCCCGCCTATCCTTTTCACCCTTACCGGTACAGTAAGGGACGCCCAGACCCTCCAACGGCTTCAGGGTGTAAAGGTCGAACTTAAAGGGACCGATAAAAGTGCCCTCGAAACTACTACCGACCGCACCGGGATGTACCGTTTCAACAATCAGCAGATCCTGCCCAATGTTACCTATACCATCATCTTCAGCAAGGACGGATATTTTGGTGCCCAGGGCAAGGAATCTACAGTAGGCCTGATGGTGAGCAAAGACCTCATTCATAATAAGAATCTTGAACCAATCCCGCCAGATCCGATTGTCCTTCCGGAAATCCGCTACGATCTTGCCAAATGGGATCTCAAGGTACAATACCAGGATTCACTGCTGGATCTCGTAAAAACGCTCAGAGACAATCCGACCATCGTGGTTGAGTTGATCTCCCACACCGACTTCAGGGCATCCCATGAATTCAATGACACGCTCTCACTGAAGCGTTCCCGTTCCTGTGTGGAATATATCGTCAAGGAGCACAAAATTGATCCTGACCGCATCATTGCCGTGGGCCGCGGAGAACGCGAACCGCGCAAGCTGGACAGGGATTACTACGTGCCTGAATGGAAAACCACCGTCAAAGCCGGATCACATCTTACCGAAGAATATATCAACAGTCTCAGAACCACCAATGAGAAAGAGGCTGCACACCAGCTGAACCGTAGAACGGAATTCCGCATTGTGAGGAATGACTTTGTGCCGAAAGATAAAAACGTCCCGATCGATTCCCTGGCATTTGAAAGATTCAAGATTGCCGTCAACCCGGAAGAGAATGTGATCCCGTTCTACATCAACGAATCGGGTGAGATCGCTGCCACCACTGTGGTCAATGGCCTCAGCCTCGGATTTGTCTATAACGAACCCATCAAGGGCGCTTCCATGTCTCTCGAACAGGCAATGTCCCTGCTTCGCGATGCGTGGATCACCAAAGGCAATTTCACGGAAAAAGATGAAGCGATCCTTGAGGACGGCACCATCAAAAACGGAGCAGAATTCAGCCTTGCAACCGTGAGCTTCGGACGTAACATGGAGATGAAGAATGTTTCAGTCAAGGTTTCTCACGATCAGAAGCAGAATTTCATGGTCGGGAAGGAACTGTTGGAAACCATCGCCCCAGTCAGTGTGAACAGGAACACCAGCCAGATCGTCTTTGATCTTGAGAATAAATAGTGATTAACGATTTTCAATGAAGCGTCCCGGCAACGACTGGCGGGATGCTTTTTTGTTTTATCTGATATGGATCCAGCATCAAAATATGCACAACGCGGAGTATCATCCTCCAAAGAAGATGTTCACGCTGCCATTCGTGCGGTTGACAAAGGGTTGTTCCCCAAGGCATTCTGCAAAGTGGTTCCTGATTTTCTGTCGGGAGATCCCGATTATTGTGCAGTAATGCATGCCGATGGCGCCGGGACGAAATCCTCGCTTGCATATCTCTACTGGAAAGAGACAGGGGATATGTCGGTGTGGCAGGGGATTGCCCAGGATGCCATCGTCATGAACCTGGACGACCTGCTGTGTGTTGGAATTACGGATAATATTTTTCTTTCATCCACCATCGGTCGGAATAAGATGTTGA
>JAWOGX010000240.1:0-7131 GCA_046496455.1 Bacteroidales bacterium
AGTATGGAGGAGATTGCAGTGATAATGGGTTATACCAATGCAGAAAATGCCAAAAACCAAAAGTATAAGTGTTTGGTGAGGCTGAGGAAGATATTTGAAAAGCAAACGCAAAGGGCTATCATTGAAAATAGTCTGTAAAATCAGGGGATAAGAGTGATGACAAGATGGAATGAAGCGGATTTTGATCTTTATCTGTTTGGACAGATGGAAGAGGATGTCAGGGCTGATTTTGAGTCGGATCTGTATAGTGATTCAGATTTGAATAAACGTTTGACACAGCACAAACGCACCATTGAACTGATACAGAAATCTTTCAGCAGAAAGGTAATGAAATCAAGGCTGCACAGGATGCATGCTGAGATGTTTAAAGGGGATGGTGAGGTGGACATCAGGCAGATGAAACGGGCGCGTTTGATCCGGTTCACCGCAAATCTCGCTGCTGCAGCTTCTGTGGCTGCCGTGATAACCCTGGCAATCATTTATCTGGCTAATGGTTTCAGGCTCGACCGGCAGGATGTATATGTTGAGTTGCGAAATGAAGTGAATGATATTTCCAGCCAACAGGAATCGATCAAGCAGGAGTTGCGGAAAAGTCATCAGAAACCGGTTTTGTTTACGGGAACCTCCTTTGCAGTCAGTTCTGATGGTTTACTTGCGACCAATTACCACGTAATCCGTGATCTCGATTCTGTGTGGGTAAGCAATTATACCGACAGCCTGGTAAGATATGTGGCAGCTATTGTGTACCGCAATCCTAAACAGGATATTGCTCTGTTGAAAATCACGGATCCGCAGTTTAAAGGCTTTGGTCGCTTACCTTATTCCAGGTCTGTCAAAGGCGCAGAAATGGGAGAATATGTTTACACGCTTGGTTATAGCAAGCAGGATGTTGTCTTTGGCGAGGGCTCCATCAGTTCCGTTAGTGGCTATTATGGAGATACCACTTCATATCAGATTAGTATTCCGGTTAACCCCGGTAATTCCGGTGGACCACTGTTTGACGAACATGGCAACCTGTTGGGAATGATCTCCGGAAAAAATACACAAAAGGATGGGGTGGGCTTTGCAATCAAAAGTGATTATATCTTTAATGCCATCCAGGAGCTGGCCGGGGAAGATGCCGAAAATACCCCTGTCATCCAGTGGAAAAACCGGATTTACGGAAAGAAACGAACAGAGCAGCTAAAAACATTGCAAACCCTTGTATTTAGGGTGCAAATCGCACGTTAAGGGCGATCTTGTGAAAAACTTTTATTTTTTCTAATTATTTTATTAACAGCCCACTGGATAGTTGTTCTTTCGGCAGCTATTGATATGTTATCCTGCAATGCTGATATTTGCATGGTCTATGCAAACTCCGAAGCAGGGCTGAATTCCACGGATCATTGAAGTGAAAGCCGTCATCTTTTGTGAATTGGTAATCATAAAAGATACAGGCAATGCAGGAAGATCAGAAGGATGTGATGTTGATGAAAAGCGATCCGAAGAAGCTTTTACTCAAGTACCAATCTGTATTTGAGCTTATTATCAGGCGGTATTCACGTTTTGGTTACTATCCCTATCAGGATTGCAACGAAGTGTTGCAACATATCAATCTACGGCTTTTTTCCAGGGTCAATACCATCATGTCCAGGTTTGATGGTCGTGTCCTGGTCAGAACCTACCTTACAGCGATTTGCCGGAATTCCATAAGGGAGTACATCAGGAATCTCAGAAAGCGGAATATGCTGCAGGGTCGGTATTATGCTATGGAACCTTCATGCTGCCTTCCTTATCAGAATACAGAATTACTCATCAAAGAGGAGTTTGAAAGATTCGATAAGGTGATGTTCCTGTTGGGTGGCCGACGTGAAAAATTGTGGCTGCTCATGAAGCTGGTATTCAGGATCAGAGTCTCTGAACAGGAGTTGCAGAAAATCAATCCTGATGCATTCAGCCGGATATCACAGGTTGACTTATATACCCTGAACCATAATATGAAGCTGAAGGATAAGGATATCTACGTGATCATTTTTCCCGTATTCAGGGACCTCGGCGGTTCAATCTCCCATCCGGATACACTCAGAAAGTGGTTCAATCAGAGAATCCGCGAAGTGATTCTTTTGATGAACGGGTCTCCCCCGAGATCTGCCTATACGATTGATACACTGCAGATACTTGTGGAAAAATATTGTGCGATGTGTGAAAGTGGAATGTATGTACCTTTGGTAATGGGAATTCCTCCACCTGACCAGGATTATCACAGGAAAATCAGAAAGATGCTCAGGTCAGGACACACCAGTTAAGTTGAGGGTTGATTGAGATGAATAACTATTTCACAGAGGATGGGCACCCTGATATTATTGATCTGGCACTTGTAGCAGATTATCTTTTTGCCGGTGGATCTTTACGGGGAGAGGGTAAAACTGCCCCAGAATCCCTGAAGGAGGTGATGAACCATATTGAGGTATGCCAGCAATGCCGCGAAACGGTAATGGACATTCACGATACCATTATTGAGGTGGAACAGATGAGTGTGAAACCCTGGGAAGAAGAGAGTAAGCACCGCTTTAAAAGATGGGTCCGACGGTTGTGGGTATTACCTGGAAAGATCCCGAAAATGCCGGGAATCAGAAAAATCAGAAGAAGATGATGAATCGTAGTGGATAGGAAGTCGTTAAGCCAGCTTTGCAATAAGCTCGTACGGGCCTGCGTCTGTGATCACTGCATTCAGAAAATCACCGGGAACTGCCCTGGAGTATCCGGGAATGATCACTTCCTGATCCACTTCAGGGGAATCGTACTCTGTCCTGGCCGTTAAAATATTGTCTTCCGCACGATCAACAATGACCAGCATCTCCTTGCCGATCAAAGCTCTGTTGTTTTCCAGCGACAGGGTTTCCTGAAGCTCCATAATCTGCATAGCTCTCTCCTGCTTGACTTCCGGTGGAATATCGTCGGGCAGGCTTGCCGCAGTGGTGCCTTCTTCTTCAGAATAGGTAAATACACCGAGTCTTTCAAAGCGCGATTCCCTGACAAACTTCATCAGCAAATTGAAATCCTTTTCGGTTTCAGAGGGATATCCGGTTATCAGAGTCGTTCGCAAGGCAATTCCCGGAACGGCATTCCGGAGTTTCGCGATCAGCCTGTTTGCATCCTGGATGGTATGCCCCCTGCGCATGGATTTCAGAAGCCGGGGAGAAGCATGCTGGAAAGGAATGTCGAGGTATTTGACAATTTTGGAGGATTGTCCCATCATTGTGATAACCTCCTCCGGAAACCCTGCAGGGTAAGCATAATGGAGCCTTATCCATTCAATGCCTGGTATCTCTTCCAGACCGGATAATAATCTGACCAATGCCCCTTTTTGCTTTAAGTCTGTGCCGTAGGAAGAGAGATCCTGTGCAACAAGCAGCAATTCCTTAACGCCTTCAGATGCCAGAAACCGGGCTTCCCTGATCAGATTATCGTGGGTGACAGACAGGTGTTTGCCGCGAATGGAAGGAATGATACAGAACGAGCATTTCCTGTTGCATCCTTCACTCACTTTCAGGTAGGCATAGTGTTTCGCTGATGTAAGCATCCGTTCGTGATACCAGGGTTTCCGGAGTGGGGTGGATAATGCTTGCAGGATGTCGGAATGGTCATTCACACCAAAAAAATGATCCACCTCAGGCACTTCCTGTTGGAGGTCATGCTTATAACGTTCAGAAAGACAGCCAAATACAATAACTTTTTGATATTGCCCGGATTTCTTTGCTTCGGTAAGGGCCAGGATGGTATCAATCGATTCCTCTTTGGCATCAGCAATAAAGCCGCATGTATTCAGCAATGCCACATCAGCCGGTTTATCCGATTCAAAACGGACATCCCATCCGTCCAGGGCAAACTGCCGCATCAGGCGCTGGCTGTCGACCAGGTTTTTGGCACAGCCCAGGGAGATGATGTTAATGGTTCTTTTACGCATGGCCGATCAGCCTGCAAAGATCGATTCGACAAACCTGCGGCGGTTGAAGATTTGCAGGTCTTCAATTTTTTCCCCAATCCCGATATATTTTACCGGCACCTTAAACTGATCGGAGATGCCAATCACCACACCACCTTTGGCGGTGCCATCGAGTTTAGTGAGCGCCAGCGTGTTGACCTCAGTGGCAGCTGTAAACTGCCTGGCCTGTTCAATGGCATTCTGACCGGTGGAGGCATCCAGAACAAGAAGCACCTCATGTGGGGCGCCTGGTACTACTTTCTGCATCACCTTCTGGATCTTGGTCAGTTCGTTCATCAAATTCACCTTGTTATGAAGCCTTCCTGCAGTGTCAATGATCACCAGGTCTGCCTGCTGACTGACAGCTGACTGAAGTGTGTCATAGGCCACCGATGCCGGGTCAGATCCCATTTTTTGCTTGATCAGAGGTACACCTGCCCGTTCTGACCAGACTGTCAGCTGATCCACAGCTGCTGCCCTGAAAGTGTCAGCAGCCCCCAGAACGACTTTGTAACCCTGTTCCTTGTACTTATGGGCCAGTTTGCCAATGGTGGTGGTTTTGCCAACTCCGTTCACACCGACAACCATGATTACGTATGGTCGCTGATCCGCCGGAAGCCTGAAATCATCGGTTTCCTCCTTGCGGTGTTCAAGCAGCAGGTTGGTGATCTCTTCACGGAGGATGTTGTTGAGCTCTGATGTGCCAATGTACTTATCCCGGGCAATCCTGGCCTGTATGCGCTCTATAATGCTCAGTGTGGTTTCGACCCCGACATCCGAAGTGATGAGGATTTCTTCAAGTTCATCCAGGACATCGTCATCGACCTTTGATTTTCCCACCAGCGCACGCGATAGCCTGTTGAACATCGATTCCTTGGTTCTTGACAACCCTTTTTCAAGATTTTTCTGGTCATCCCTGGAAAAAATACTGAAAATACCCATAGTCGTTAAGCGTTGTTGAATACCTGTACAGGAAGGAATTTGGCGAAACCTAAAAAAAAGATAACTTCTCCCCGGCAGGAAGAAGTTATCGGTATAAAGGCATTTAGCAATTATTTTTTCAGAAATTCATCCACCGCGTCAACGGGCAGGATGTTTTCCTTGAATGTATATGTACTGCTGCCGGGTGACTTCACCATTCTGATCACCTTTGCCATACTTTTACCCTTTGCTTGCAGGGTTGCAACTACTTTCTTTGCCATGCTGCTGTTTATTTAATTTCCCTGTGTACTGTCACTCTCTTCAGGATGGGGTTGTACTTCTTCAGTTCAAGCCTTTCCGGAGTGTTTTTCTTGTTTTTCATGCTTACATACCTGGATGTGCCCGGCATGCCGCTTTGCTTATGCTCAGTGCACTCAAGTATAATCTGATGCCTGATATCCTTCTGTTTCTTGGCCATAATTACCTCTTCACTGTTTAGGGGTGCAAAATTAATGATTTATTTTACTCACGCAAACTATTTCATCAGAAAAAAATTGGCAGTTATCCTTTAAAAAATATGTTTACTGTTGCACAGTGATTCAATTGTTGTAATTTTAGCAATCAAAAATCAGGAAAAAGAAGAATAAAATGAGTTTTAATAATTTGGCAATCAGACCTTTGGCAGGTTTTGGCGATCTCAATTTCGGGGTCAATATGCAGGACATTGTGGAAATGCTCGGACAACCCGAAGATTCCGAGGTGCTTAGTGACGGAGAGGACGAAGTGGAAACCCTGATCTGGAACTACTGGCAAAAAGGGATCACTTTGTTTATCGAGGGTTCTGAGAACAGTGTGTTATCAAATTGCGAGACGGATAATCGTGAGGCCACTCTCTTTGACAAGAAGGTGTTTGAGATGAGTGAGCAGGGGATCATTGCATTGATGAAAGAGAACGGTTTTACCGGTTATGAGACCGATATTGAAACCTGGGGGGAAAAGCGGTTGTCGTTTGAGGATGCACAGATAGATTTTTATTTTGATGGTGAAACGCTGGCTACTGTTAACTGGGGTGTAGTGGTCAACAATCAGGGGGAGATCATCTGAGTTGATTCAGCCTGGCTATCCCGGACATCAGTGCTGATTTCTTGGATGATACCTGATAATGGTTTCACGCAGGTATTCCCTGTCGAGGTGTGTATACACTTCCGTTGTGGTGATCGACTCATGCCCAAGCATTTCCTGGACTGCTCGCAGATCAGCTCCACCTTCCACGAGATGGGTTGCAAAGGAGTGCCGCAAAGTGTGGGGGCTGACGCACTTGGATAACCCGGCCCTGGAGGCAAGTACTTTAATAATGGTAAAGATGGTGATTCTGCTTAAAGACTTTCCGAACCGGTTTAGATAGAGCGTGTTTTCGTATCCTTTTGCTGGTTTGGAGTGGGAGCGGAACTCGTGGATGTATATATTGTTGTATCGGATGGCACTCTTGCCGATTGGTATCAGCCTCTCCTTATCCCCTTTGCCGATAACCCTGATGAACCCTTCTTCGAACCTGAGATTTGAAAGTTTCAGACCGACCGCTTCACTGACCCTCAAACCGCATCCATACAAAGTTTCCAGGATAGCCCTGTCCCGATGTCCTTCCGGTTTACTCAGATCGATGGCTGCAATGAGCTTTTCGATTTCGTGTACGGTCAGCACCTCCGGAAGTTTTCTTCCGATCCTTGGGGTGTCGATAAGAATGGAAGGGTTGTCTTTGATCATATTTTCAGTGGCCAGGTACTTGAAAAACGCCCTGAATCCTGAGATAATCCTGGCCTGGGAGCGTGCGGAATGACCATTGGAAGCAATATGCTGGACAAAAGCTTTCAGATCTTCTGTAGTGATTCTTTCGGGCATAGGCGAAACGGGCTGGCTTGCCATATAATCCATCACCAGGTCGAAATCGTGGAGGTAGGCTCCGATCGTGTTCCCGGATAACCCTCTTTCGAGTTTCAGATAAGCCTTAAATCCGTTTCGTGCTGATTGCCAATCCATGACTTAAGTTAAAAGTTAAAAGTTAAAAGTTAAAAGTTTGTGGTTTAGTTGTTTAGTTGTTTAGAATGTTTGGTTGCACAATGATTTGATTAGTAAGAAAGGGTAATGTTTTTATAGAGAGTGTGACTTTTCTCTTATCACTCTTCAATTATAACTAAGAAGTAACAACTTTTAACTATTACCTTTTAGTTCTTCACTTAAAAGGTGAG